>NZPK01000080.1 GCA_002693325.1 Gemmatimonadota bacterium
ATGTAATCTAGAAGGGGGAAATTATTTTCCAGATACTGCTTACCTTCTAAGAAAATGCGCTTCTGTTCTGGTATTTCGCCATATCCCGAATAAATTTTATCTAAAACTTCCATTCCATGGGTTACTTGAGCGAACGGAACGTAATTGGCGACGTCTAAGTCGGAGTTTTCGCTTAGGTTTATAAATATTTGAGTCGATCTGCTGTTAGGCTTATCGGTAGAAGCAAACGCTATAGTTCCCCTTTGATTCTTGAGATGGAAATACTCGTCGTCTTCAATAGTTGCTGTTTCCCACTTTGATGAAATCGCGGGTTGATTATGCAAACCAAATTGAATTAAGCGGTCTGGAATAACGCGGAAGAAGTAAAGAGTGTTATAGAAACCGTTACTCATTAGGTTATAGAAACGATCCGCGGCTCGTGGTGCCCATTCACGGAGTACCTTGACATGAAAGTTACCTTTGTTGGTCTTAAATTCAGCTATAAATTCTTCAGGTGAACGGTTATCAAGTTTTTTCGGTTCACTCAAAGATTGCAGATCTGGTTTGGAGTTTGATTGGGCACCATATTTTAAGAGTTTTTTAGCTATTGCTGAATGGCTTGAGCTCTTCGCGACAGATAAGGCAGTAGTGCCTAAGTTGGAGGTAATGTTTACTAAGGCGCCATTTTCAAGTAGTAAATCAACGATATCTTTTGATCCAACCTTGCTTGCGGCGATCAGAGGAGTGCTACCGATAGCGTCACGTCCGTTGATGTTAGCTCCACTTTTAATTAACAGCTTTACTTCTTTGATAGACCCATTTTTTATTGCCTCAATTAAAGGAGTTGTAACACCACCCGTAGCATTAGGGGTTGCTCCTGCATGGAGTAATAGAGAAAGTGTCGTAGAATCTGAAGCGGCATACTCTAATGGTGAGTAGCCGCCACTGCTACGGTTAGGGTCGATTCCAGCTAAAATAAATAGAGATATCGCTGAATAATCAGAGCGTTTAATGGACTTTACAAAACCGTTTTCGTTATAACGATACCCCTGTTTGATTAGTTCGAGTCGCGCCTGTTTTGGTGATATTTCACAGCTGGCGAAAACTAAAAGGAAAATTACGAATGTTTTTCGAAGCAACTGTAGTAAGGTCAAATGGCCCAATATTTCCAAAGGTCTTCAGGTATGTCGTATCGCATATTTATTCGATCATTGTGGTGCCACCGTGAAAACAATCCTAAGCGTGGCCTATCTAAAATATTTACCGATCCGGTATGACACAAAAAACAGTGCCAAAATATGACATCCCCAGCTTGTGCTGAGAATTGTTCTGGCGATCTCTTCGATCGATCAGAAAATATTCGCCAATTCCGACTTTGCCAGTCGTCGCGCTCAGTAAAGCTGCCATCTATGTGAGTAGGGTTTTCAAGAAAGTATTGATGCGTTTTATGGTGACTCCCGGGCCAAAAAACAAAGGCTCCTCCCTCATCGTTTACATCTTCAAGATATGCCGTAGCTCCAAGCATAAAACCTCCACTCCAGCCATTAGGTCCATAACCATCTATATGTCCGGATTCTGGCATATTCCAATGTCCGTCATGTTTCGGCCATTGAACAAGCATTGATCCACCACCACCTGAGAAATCACCACCACCTAATTGTTTAACAACTTCCTCCATTTGTGTTAGTCGACCGAAAAGGGGTTTTGTAGAAAAGTCATCAATTACGTAGTTGTCTGGCCATGTTGTAGGGTTTTCTGGATGAGCGGAGATATGAGTCCAGAATTGATCATTCCATTCGGAGATCTGGTGTTGATCGATAAAATTTGGTAAAACTACGTAACCGTGCTCCTTGAAGTGAGCGATGTCTTTTTTCGTCAGCATTAATGACCTTGGCATGATTCAAGGGTTTGTATTATAGCTTTTAAATATCCTACGTCGTGAGAGCGACCTTTGTGTCTCCAGTCTGTATCATCTATTAGACCTGGCGGTGGAGTTGTTGCGATATAGCCTGAAAATCCCAAAGATTGTAGTTTCCGTAGAGTTTGGGGCAGAGAAATCTCACCATCATCAAGAAAGGCTTGATTCTTACCTATGCGATTTCCTACGCGAGCTATATAAACAGGTGCTTTTGTCTGTGCCAATTGACGCTCTTGCGTTTTACTCCATTCTGTAATCTGTAAGTCGATTCCAGTTGAAGGCTTGTTACTGACGTAAGGGTATGTCCAAGCAATTTTAACATTGTTCTTTTTTGCCAGGTGGCTCACGGATTCTATTGGATCTTCGTAGATCTCATCGTTGATGGTACTTACTAATGCATTTCCTCTTCCAATGGGACGTTGAATATTTTGGTTATTTTCTTTCATAAACGTACTAAGTAAAGTTACTCCTGTTTCTCCTGCAGCAATTACAGAATTATCTGCACATTCATGTTTTGGGTCGAAACCTTCGAGACCAACCAAAACAAGTCCACATTGCTTCACTCTATTCTTGACTTGTTCAATTATTTCATGATTCCATGATTGGTTAATACGCACCAATACATTATTGACCCCTAATTGTTGTGCGAAAATAAGTTGATCATCATGGCCAAAGTCGACACTCATTACGATTTGCATCAGGCAGGGCTCCCCAATTCTTCAAAGGTTTGTAACAGTCCTTTTAAGTACCCAACTTGGAAAGCAAAAGATCGGTCAGCGTGTGAGTTGTCACCGATTACCCCGGGGCAATGGTCAATTCGAATTACGCCATCATAATTTATGGATTTGAATGCTCGAATAGCTTCAACCATATCTATGTCTCCCTCATCGGGAAATACTTCATCAAAAACAGGTACGCGACCGCGTGGATTCCGAAAATGGGCGAAAAATATCTTATTTTGACTACCGAAGTGTTGTATTGCTTCTGGAACGTTCACATCTTCCATGGTTCCTATAGTCCCCATACAAAATCCCAATCCATTATGTTTACTTGGGACTGAGTCGATAACCTTCTGTAGACCGTTCCAATCAATTAGTATTCTTGCTACGCCCATGAAACTTGGAACTGGTGCATCATCAGGATGAACTGCTAAACGTACGCCTGCAGATTCGGCCACGGGCACAATGCGTTTTAGGAAGTAAATAAGGTTGTCCCAGACTTGCGCAGATGAAATGTCGCGATCTGGGACATGTGGATAAGGGTGAGGCGCTGGTCCTTCACCGAGCCAGTCCAGACATGCTGCAGGCATATCCTCGGCAATTTTCATATCGAACCTAGGGTATCGGGCTCCTCCCCTACCGGTTGGACTGTATTCTGTTCGGAGCCCACCCAGTAGCATCCATTGATATTGCAAAACTTCGATCCCAGCAGCACCTATATTTTCTATGGATTGGCAAACGTTATCAATTTGTTCGTCGCGTCCTTCGAGACCAAACATAGCTTTGTTATAACTTAGGGGAGGCAGGTTTTCGATGACGTCCCACTTCAGTCTGTATTTTTCAAAGTGACTTCTGCGACGCTCTAAATTTTCAAGTTCAATGATACCTTTTTCAGATATTGAGATGCCACTTACGACATAACTTAGCCCTAATTGATGGATGAATTGGAGGTGTTGTATATCTTCTCCTGCGGTTAGTGCGATTTTCATTAGACAGCTCCATTGGATAGGATACCAACAATTAAGTCAAAACGAATGTATTTTGCCAGTAATATGGTGGAGTCTTCATAGCTTATTTGAGGAAGGGACCGCAACGGAGGGAGAGAAATATTTTTGATGGCTTTACGGATACTAAGTCTACTGAAGGGTTATGAATTATATGTTCATTACGTATTTCAAAGGTTCTTCTTCCGATCTTTATAAGGTCAGGGTCAACTTTAACCGAGGCGATTATTGATTCGTCTTGAGTTAGTAGTAAAGCTCTGCGTGATCCTTCTATTTGTACGGATACGCTATCTGGCTGTATACTTACAAGCTTACAGTTGGATGGAAGTCCTTGGATTTCCAATTTGGCCTTTTGTACTAAATTATCTCGGTCTGATCCAGGAATAAGTGCTGCCCAGGCAGTTAGAGACAATGCGAAAGCCATAAGGCATTCCAAAACTCTGCTTAACAATATTTTCGTACTACGGCGTTTGCGGATTGTATCTCTGGGTATGTGGTTGATTATGGTATTTCGAAGTGTTGTAGTATCTTTAACCGGATTCAAATGCCCAGAACCGGCTACGGAAATAGTTCCTCGTTCTTCGGACACTACGATACAGATCGCATCACATTTTTCCGCCAAACCAAGAGCTGCAGCATGTCGAGTCCCTCCGGGTCCAAGTTCCTCTCTATTTTCTGAAAGAGGAAGATGTACCCCAAAACGTACAATTCGGTTATTCACCCAAATTACTGCTCCGTCATGTCCTGGTGAACTTGGGTCAAAAAGACTAAGTAGTAATTCTTCACTTGGCTCAGCATCTAATTCTATGCCTCCTTGTAGGTGGCGTTCGATAGGGTCCCGTCCAGGCAGTACTATTAAAGCTCCCCAACGGTCGTGAGCCATGTAGTTAATAGCTCTCACCAAAGTGCCCCCATCAGCTGGGTTAGGTGAATCTTTGTTACGTCTTAAACCGAGCAATGCGATTCGTTCAAAAAGTCGGCGGAGGTCGTCTTGAAAAACTACGACCAAAAAAATTACAAGCGCAGCAAAAAAGCCTTGAAAAAACCAAGCCATTAGTTGCAGTTCTAGTTGTATAGAAACTAAGTATAGTAGGGCTAAAACCCCTAAACCCACTAACGCTAAAATTGCATGAACTCGTCGTGCCCAGACTATTACACCCCAAAGTAAAAGTCCGAATGCCGCTATATCGGCTGCGTCTTTAATATGTAAATTCTGACCGAGTAGAATTATACTGTCGAATAGCATCGTTAATGCACCAAAGGTTTAAATTCAAACGGCTGTTAAGTAACGGAATAATTTAGCGTAAGATAACAAAGGCACCATTTTTTGTGGTAACGCCGTTTCCGTTTGCTGCTTTAATTTCGAATAAATAACTGCCATTTGCCAGTAACCGATTAAAGTCGTCATCGCTGTCCCATTGGATATTATTGAAACCGGCGGTCTGTTTATACGGCCCTAGCGTTTTAACAATAGTCCCGGAGAGGCTAAAAATCTTTGTTGTGACAAACGCTTCCTGCGAAAGCATATAGGTAAAATTAGTTCGATTTTTTACTGGATTCGGGTAGACAAGAGCGTTTCGAATACGGAGTCTTGCATCAGCATAAAAAGATATTTTTTTGCTTCCAAATACCGTATTATTTTTAGTTAGCTTTGCTACTAACACGTGAATACCTGTATTGAGCTCTGGTCGAAAGAGTAGATAATTTTGACCAGATAAGGATTTTATAGTGGAGTCCGGTTTGATTAGATTGTCGTCTATAAAAACTTCAAGATGACCACCCTTAATTTCTGTAGAAGATACAAGAATACCTTGGTTTCTGAGGATTGGATCTCCGTGTAAGAAAGGTAATCTGTCTGGCCAAAGATCAAAGGATATGGGTAATCGATTTTCAACAAATAGTGTAAACATCTGACGATTGTCAGATGGATCTGCATCGGCTGTCTCGCTCCTTAAGTCGGCATAAAGATTCATATCATTTGTAGAGACGATAATGCTGTCGACGGTTATATTTCTTGTTTCGCCTCTCTTAAAATTACGGATAGATATGTTTCGAAGGATTTCTCCGTCTTCCTGTTCAATCGTTAACTCTGCGTTTGACTTAGGGGTTTGAGATATGTTTCGTAGAGAAATATTTAAAATCAATCCAATCGAGGAGGGATAGCCTTCTGCTTTTAAAATTTGAAATTCGTTTCGATGCTTGAAATCGGCAGACCAACCGTGCAGTGTGGCATCGGCTTTATTGAATTTTGCGCGTACTTTTAAAAAAGGATGGTCATTAGCATTAATTGTTGTAATGTCCACTAAGCCTGTTTCAAGACTCACCCAATCTTTAATAGGGAGCCATTCTCCATTTTGAAATCCGAGAATATCAATGACAAGATCATTTCCATCGGTAAATATATTTCTCCATTCTAAACTTGGGCCTATAGGTGGAGTTGTTGTTTCTCCTTCTCGGAGTAATTTAGATCCCTCGTAGCGGAAAACGGCTGAACTGAGGAGGTCACCAAGCCATACTTTATTATTCATCCAATCATACTGGCCAGATATAACTCGAGTTATATCTTGATCACTCGTCCATTCGTCTACGAAAGAGCCGTCATTAGCATCGACAACCCTTATCCGTCGTTCGCCTTGCCATTCGATAAAATACAGATAATCTCCATCAGCAATTATTCCATCTGTCCACTTAAACGTGAAGCCGTTTGCTGTTGGCGGTGACTGGAACTCCCGGATTAAATGCCAATTATCTTGGGGATCGAATACGCGGATGCTCCACCCATTTCTTGTTCCATTATCGGTGCTCATGGAAACATTATAGATATGTGTTCCATCCGATGTAATTAGCGAATGGCCATCTTTAATCAATCCAGATTCCCATTCTAAAAGACCGCTCGGGATAAGTATAGTGTCCATTTTACCTGTTGCTATTGATAATCGCTCAAGTTGGTAGGCTTTCCCATTCTCATTGTAAATAAATCCATCACTGTGATAGGTTGCTGAAATTCCTGCAGTTGTTGAATCACCGAATACTCCGAAGTTACCGGTTCGGTAGGTGCCATTGAGTCCTGTGCCGATGCGAGTAAAAAAATCAGTTCCGGGGTATATCGTTGAGTCGTCGTTGTACCACCTTTTCGCGTAAAGCCAAGTTCCGTCGGTTACTACTATTCCGGATCCTTGATGGTCGCGGACGGTAAAACCGTCTTCACGAGTTGTAGAATTGATGCGAAGAGGTGATGGTTTTGGAGAGAGGGTAAGTTTGTTTTTTTCGAAAAGAAGTTGCTTATGGGTAGGAGACCAAAGTTGTATGCCTTGTTGTCTCCAAGTTGGACCAGATGAAGTGAAAAATCCTACTATCTGGCTCCAGGGTCCTATTGAGTTTTCTGTTAGAAGTCGAGCTCGCCAAAAGTAGGCCGTTTCTGGATTTAGATTGGGCTTAAATTTAATCAAATTGCTGTTACCACGTAAGATAGGTGAACGCGTTGCTTCTTCAAAAGACGGCATGGTGGAATACTCGATTTCGCATTGGTAAGTATTCTCTGGAACAATTAATTCTAGAATTACTGAGTCAGAAACAACCGAGGCGTTGTCTGCAGGAAAAATTAAATAGGGAACAAAGGTTTCGTAAATTGTTACAGGATGAGTTGAACGCTCCAAATATGTGTTTTGATGCTGGGGTCTTATTTGGATTTCGATTTCATATTGGCCTACTATATCGCCGACCGACCAAACATGTTGAATTGTTCGGTTTCCAGTAAAAGCCTCTGAAGTATCTAATCTTAAGGTGTCAATTACCTCTTTTTGTTCATTTTTCAAAAACCAATAGATGTCCAAAGAATCTTTTCCTGCTCGCCCGATGTTGGTTAATTCTGCGATTAGATTAATCGTTTCTCTACTTCGGATAGTGTCAATATTCGATCGTATGGTGCTAATGCTATAGTTACTTTTTTGGGGTCTAGCTAAGTGCTGTGCAGGGTCACCTATTAACTGCATGGTCAGTACAGCATCGATCCAGCTTGGATGTGCAGCTAATACTTCTGCTTTTGCTTGATTGAGGGCATGGCTCCATGGGATATTATCGACTCGTAGTAAAGCATCGTAAAAACGATCGCTGAGCAAATTGTTCTGAGCAACATAACTTTTTGCGCTGGCGGAGATATAGGCAATAGCTCCACCACTTTCTAGATTGACGAATGTTTCGGCTAATCCTTCGATTATAGGATTGGAAAAGAGACCATTTAAACATGATAGTGCTAAGATTAGTGGCAATTTTGAAGTGTTATTTATTTGGCTTAAATAATCCCAATCGGGAAGATCTAATGTAAATAATGACTGCATCGTTCCAGGGCTACCATGACCGTTGAAGTTCATTAGTAAGGCGCCGCGATTGATCTCGTCGACTAAAGTTTTTCCGGTGACATTCGGTAAAGGGGTTTCGTCAGGATTATAGATTTTTATGGGTTCGAGATTTGCAGGAATTATATAGCGCTGAATAATAGAATCACTCGGGGCGGAGAAGATGTTTTTGGAGTGGAAGTTTGCGACATAAATTGCTCGACTTTTCCACGATTCTAAGTTTTTGTTTTTGTCGTAGGCAATAATTTTTTCTATGGCGACAGTTGCTTCTTTAACATTAGATGCAGCTATTCTTCCTATGGATAAATCTGGAAGTAGGTCACTTCCATCGAGCAGAGAATAAAGATAGTCGCTTGGTGCCAATCCACGTCCTCTAGACTGGTAATATTGGCTTGGAACCACGACAGGAACACCGCCGCCTAGTATGTTTCTATAATCCCAGGTATCGTCACCCAGAAGTAATACGTAGTCAGGGGGAGTTGGCCATTGGCTATAGATAAAATTGAGAAAAATTTCTATGGCAATCGGATCTATATGGCCAAAGTTAAATGTGTCGTAGATCGTTTGGGATGGGACTACCGTAGCTTGTAATCCGGATTCAGCTCGATGTCTCGCAAGTTTCTCAGCTTGCTCGACAAGGTCTGGGTGACTGATTATAACATAATCACCGACATCAAAATCGATGGGACGTTTAGTAATGACAATTTCTCCCATTGGTTCCTTCCACGCAGCAGAATCGGCAAACACGTAGTGGGCATCTTCTTTGACTGAGTCTTCGAACAAGACTGAAACGGATAGTTCATCTACTATTTTTCGAAATCCGGTGAGTCGCGTAGTATTTGAGATATTGAGAATCTCTAAATCATCATGTTGAAATCCTTCCACTCTTATCCGATGTCCGGATGACGGTATATGTGTTGCTTCTAGGTAGCCATTTACAGCCATAAAAAGTCGATAATAATCGATTTCAAACCAGTTAAACCACATTAAGTCGAACTTTGCTTGGTCTGCGTAAAGTTGTACTAAAACTCGGTTTCGACCTTCTAATACTTTACTTGATTTGATTTGGGTCGTAGATATAAAATCAACCATACCACTTCCTGTGTCCCCCCAAATAGTATCGGTCAAAACATGTCGTGCATTGAATTTTATCACTGTATGGTGTTTGAGGTCTGAAGCTCCGTGCAATGCTACGCGGATATTGGCAAGGTATTCTTTTTGACGGTCAGGAAATGGAACGTCACCAGGAAATTCTGCTGCTGACGGAACATCAGATTTGGTAGCGGTTATTGGTCGGTTGTTAAGTGTCCAAAACCAGTGATCTCTTAGTTCGTTAGGTGCTTCGCCTAAAGCATCAAAAATAAGATCGCGCTCGAAGTGCAAAGTTGTCCAGAACGAAGTTGTTTCTGGATATCCGGATAATGGTGCCACGTCACGATTTTGGTAACGAATGCCATCTTCATCTCCCCAAGTTAACCAGTATGTACTTTTCGGACCCCAATTCGACTCGTGATTTTTTTTATCTCTGCGATACTTGCCATAAAACAAAATATAATCTTCATCGTCGAATTTTTCGTCAAGCTCTCCTTTGGCAAATAAGGCTTGTTCTTTACCCATGTAGAACAAACGTAGTTTTTTAGGATTGATGGACTGGGTGTCTATGAATTGGGAGAGCCATTGCTTATCAATAACGAACAAACCATCTTGCTCTACTGTGACTCTGATCCAAGGAGCGCCTGTTTTAAGCCACTCATCAGATGCAACCAATTTTGGTATTGGTCGTGGAATAGAGAAATGATTAATCCATTCTTTGTTTAGAAAAGAGTGATGAATATGTGAAATACCGTAAGGGCGGGGTGTAATCGATTTTTTTGTTTGGGAAAAATTCACCTTTAAATGGACTTTTGTGTATAAACGTAATGTTTTTTTGTTTTCGTCGTAGGCGTAGGGATAGATTATTAGACTGAATGCAGTAACGCCTCTCATAATACCTGCATTACGAATGGAGACCGGAGTTTTAGGGGATTTACCTTTCCAGGTATATTGTTGTATTTCAACGAATTCAGAATTAAGGATCTGATACTCAATTTTTGCGTTTTTTGGGGCAGCAAAAAGTCGGCTTAACTGAGGTAAATGAGTTGAATCCAGACGGCTTAGCCCTAAACTTCCGGCCTTTTCAGGCATAAGATTTTTCGGAATTTCGATAGTTACCTGGAATCCGTTTTCAGTACTTTTATTAACAGAGATGAGAGGTCTTGCAGAGACGGAGGTCAAACAGAGAGTTAAAAAGGCGATGTGGAGTAAATTTTGCGCCATATTATCTTAATCTTATACCAGAGTCAATCAGCTTCATTACCAGAGTATATGTACAACGGGTTATGTTAACCAGAGTTTATTGCAGATCAAATTTAACAAGTGGGATTTTATGGAACTGTTAACGTCTTGTATTATTTTCAATCGTGGACCGAGTAACGACTTTATATTGACAATGTCAAAGCATAGACATAATATCACAGTCTATAAATACAGAAACTAAGGAGGAGGGCGAATGGCCGACACCGCGCAGCTAAAAATTGCTGATAAGACAATTGAATTACCGATTGTGGTCGGCTCAGAAGGGGAGAAGGCGGTAGATATTTCGAAGCTAAGGTCAGAGACTGGATTTATAACCTTGGATCATGGTTACGGTAACACTGGGTCATGTCAAAGCGATATAACTTTCATCGACGGGGAGAAGGGCATTCTTCGATATCGGGGCTATCCAATTGAACAATTGGCAGAGAAGAGCTCTTTCATCGAGGTTGCGCATTTATTAATTTGGGGCGAGTTACCAAATCAGCGTCAATTAGACGAATTTAGTGAATTACTGACTGCCCACCAGATGTTACACGAGGCAATTTTAGATCATTTTGATTTGTTTCCTTCAAACGCGCCGCCTATGGCAGTTTTGTCTTCGGTTTTGAACGCGCTTAGTAGCTTTCATCCGCAATTATTAGAGATTGGTGACGAATCAACTTTTCAAGCCGCAGTTGCCAGGATTATGGCGAAGGTTCGTACTATTGCTGCTTTTACTTATCGACATGCTTTAGGCTATAACATTATTTACCCTCATCCTGATAAGAAATATAGTGCAAACTTTTTACACATGATGTTTGGTCAGCCTTACAAGGAGTTCGACCCTGATCCGACCATAGTGCGGGCTCTAGATGCAATTCTTTTACTCCATGCCGATCATGAACAGAATTGTTCGACCTCTACGGTTCGACTGGTTGGAAGTAGTGAGGCAAACCTCTTTGCCTCGGTGGCTGCCGGTGTATGTGCACTATGGGGGCCTCTACACGGGGGAGCCAATGTTGCAGTCGTAGATATGCTGGAGACCATGGTCGAACAAGATCTGGCGATCGAAGATTTTGTAAGTCAGGTCAAGGACAAAAAGAATGGCATTCGCTTAATGGGGTTTGGCCATAGGGTCTACAAGAATTTTGATCCTAGAGCAAAAATAATTCGCGGTATCTGCGATGATGTCCTCAGCAAACTCAGTATCAGCGATCCGATGCTTGATAAGGCGAAAGAATTGGAAGAAGCCGCATTAAATGATGAGTATTTTGTTTCAAGAAAGCTCTATCCCAATGTCGACTTTTATAGTGGTGTCATTTTGCGAGCAATAGGAATACCGAAAGAGATGTTTACAGTTATGTTTGCGATTGGACGTATGCCGGGATGGATCGCCCAATGGTATGAAGAGAGCAAATTCACCCGTATTGGTCGTCCACGTCAGATTTATACTGGTGAACCAGAGCGCGATTTTACTGATATCGAACATAGGTGAGTATTTGTTGCTATAATGTCGATAGGTTTATTAAATTAATCGGGAGTTTCTGTTGGTTCTGTTGTGGTATGAGACCCAATAGGCGCTATAACTAACGGACAAACGCGAATTTTTCAACGAATAGAAAAAATACTGGGGCATTGGATATGAATGTACGGCATATTTTGATTTTCATCTTAGCTTTAGCGAATTCCTTGTTGGCTCAGAGCGACGTAATTTTTATCGATGCTCCTCATTCTTCTGTGAGTAAATCGCGAAAAATTTTAGATGCTGCAGATCTCAAGATTTTCCTGCCTATGAAGTACACGGCATCTAATAGGAAAGGGATGATGTCGGATAGGCCTGATGTTGTGGAGAGTCGACTTTACAAACGCGGTAGAGATTCGGGTAGCGTAGAAATAGCGCTGATAAAGGGTGCCGTTGGTGGTTATGAGTTTGCTATTGCTGGTAGTGGAACGAAGAAGCGTGTAATCGAAAACATTGCTTCCGACCTGCGTTCACTTATCGATGCTGTGAAAAGTAGTAGAGTCAAGCCTGATATTTCCTACGAGATGTTCCGTCTCGGTAACATAGAGGCAGATCGAGCGGTTGCGCTTTTAAAAGCTTTGGGTTACCACACTATAGAATTCGAAGCCACTAGTGGTAAGGTTGAGAGTTATGAAAAAGTTTTCAAGCTTATTCAGGGGAAAAGAGAAAAACTGCCTTATGTCATCAAAGTGGCCAATGCCTCGAAGACTAGTTTGTTACGTGCGGATCCTTACGCGGGGCGTTCTTCCTCGAAATCCCGTGGGGATATGGCAGCGGCGTTAGGTGGTTCCCATCTACATAGCAGCACGACAGGATCTCCTGAAGAACGTCTGCTTCTCGTTTATGATAAAAATGACCCGGAACCTCTTGAGAAGTTGATAAATTTGTTGCGTAGTCAAATAGATCTACCCGCGCAGCAGATTGTTATCGAAGCTCTCGTCATTGAGGTAAATACAAAAAATTTACGGGACCTCGGAGTCGATTTCCAAGGAGCCAAAGAAGATGGGAGTGTTTCCTTTGAGGCTGGTGAAACTGGTCAGGGTAAAACGGTTCTTAATTTTTCGCGTGACGGTTTTACTGATTTTATCGATTTTTCGGGGAAGTTAGAAGCATTGCAGGAGACGGGTAACGCAGAAGTATTGTCAAGTCCGTCCGTGTTGGTTCTTAACGATAGACAGGCGCGCATTCAGGTGGGACGTCAAATACCTGTGGCCAAGACAACAGCGACGACGTCATCTGTAAGCAAGGGGATCGACTATTTCCCCGTTGGTATCGTTTTAAATCTGCGTCCCCGTATTAATCGGGATGCAACCGAAGTTACGATGCAGATTGAAACTATCATCAGCTCTATTTCGGTCGAATCTGCGGCGCGATTAGAGCAAGGTAGCTCTGGGATTGAATTTTCGCCAATAATCGACAATCGAATAGTGGAAACCTTCGTCCGTGTTGCTGACGGCACACCGTTTATTATCGGCGGTCTTTTGTCTACGGACCACCAGAGTACGCGAGCGGTAGTACCGTTTTTAGGCGATCTTCCTTTGCTGGGTCGTCTGTTTTCTCGCGAACGTGTTGAAACTGAGCAACGAGAAGTGATCGTTGTAATCACTCCGCATGTTGTTCCAATTGAGGGAAATAGTTTCAGTTATCTCATTCCTAAAGATTCTGATTTGTTCGATCGTTTTGACACAAAACTATTTCGTAATGCATATAGGGTGAGAGATACCGATGTTTGGGATCTGAAATTTTTGCAGGAAAGTCCGGTTTTGGTGGACATGGTTTCAGATGTTCGCAGAGTTGCCGCTGACGATGTAATGATGCAGCGCAAGGAACCTTTCAGTGGAATTTTAAGTGGTCGGATTCCTGGCGAAGAGGTTTTGGTAAAGAGAATGTTGTCAGAAATTGTTTCAAATCTAGATTTTGGGCGCGAGGTTAATTTAGATCAGGTATTTTTCTTTTCCCCGCCCAATAGTGAGAATCGTGGAACTAGTTATAGTGATGATTTGACTCTCGGTGATATTTTGCCAGCAGTGTTAGAAGATCCAAACCGCGTAGCAATGCTAACATTTGAGGCAGATCCTAAGCCACGAAGCGGGCAGGCATTTAGCTTACCGATAGCTGTAGTTGCTGATACGACTCTGAGTGTAGATTCGCATGATAACTTATTGTGGGATATGAATAAATACGATGATTTTGGAGAAGCAGAGCAATGGACAATCGTTCTTGCAAATGAAGATGATGTTGACAGATTGAGACAATCTTTAGTCCTGAAAAGGGTCTTAGAGCTAAATAAAAATCTAGCATTGACGATGCAAGGCTTTAGGCCAGGTGTTCAGATTTTATTCCCTTCAAGAGAGGACATCCGATCTCGTTGGCATGCGATTGATCGCGAAGTCGCCCGNTTGTTTTTTGAAAATAGATTTCCATATCAAATAGCAGAACGGGTCTTCAACGAGACGGTTCGACAAGTTAATTCTGGGATAGGAGGTCGGTAAGCCATGATGTTATTATTTTCCGTGTTAACAGTATTATTTATTGGTGGTTGCGGATCAGAGCCAAGTCGGATTGTGGATAGTTCGAGCAGTGATGGTCGCTTTAAAATAAGTCTGGAGACTGCGAGTGAGTGGGCACGACCAGGTCAAACGATTCCNGTAAAGGTTCGATTGGAGCGTTTGGGGGGGGNAATTCCAGAAGAAGAAATTAGTATAACATTTTTCACCAATAACGGCACAGTTAGTCCATCGGCACTTAATCCCGTGTTTGTCGACTCCACGAGTGAACGAACTACCGGAATTATTAAAGACTCTCCTATTTACGAAACCTGGGTAGAATTTACGCCAGACAGTCGTCCAGCTGAACTTCAGGCGGAGTTAAACGCAACAGTTAAGACAATTTGGCCCGATGATGGCAGTTACTCTTCTTTGGGACATGTAAGACTTCGGATTCGTATTGCAGAAGCCAAATACTTATGATTTCAGTTGACAAAAATTGCTTCGTCCGGCCAATCTTCAAGGATGAATCCTTCCTTCATGTTTACCAACGGTAAGTAATTATGTAATCGCCTTATTGTATCGAGAAGCCGAATAGACCGAAGCTCTTGAATGGAATCTTCACCGTGATTCTTTTGTAACGATGGGATAATTTTCCCCTGCACATTCTCTGCCACATCGCTGTCTGATTGTCCTTCCACTATCATCACTAGCGAAATGTGTCCATCCATTTCGGCGATGTAGCTGTCTCTAATCAACTCGTTAAAGACATTAGCCACATTGGGTTCTGATTGGATCTCCTGTAAAATCTGATTACGAGTTATACCTAATTTGAATTTGATGGATAATAAGTGTTGGGTGTTCGATTGGTTTTGACTGGTTATTTGTGTGTCAACATCGGTGTAATATTTTAAAACGTTTTTTTGCTCTAAGCGAACTCTTTTTCGGCTTACCGTACGTACTGGAACACCAGTAATTTTGCTGATTCGGTTGTCTGAGTATCTTGGATTCTGGATAAGGGCTCTAATTATCCGTCGCTCTTGATCATCTATTTTCATTTTGGCCTAAATATGTTTTATGCTCGATGTTTTGTGATTATTTGAGCCAAATTATAATATAATTGATGAATTTTGTAAAGGAATAACAATCTATATGGCGNATAATAAATTGACAAAATGTTTGTCTAAATATATCTTCTCTGGTCTGGTTTTTTTNGAAATTATCGAATAAGTTGCATAGTAGCGTGGAATCAATGCCGATTTGGGTTTCGATACAATTCAATTTTTAACGAAGTAGAAGGTCAATGAAGAAAAGTAATGGTTTAGCTTTCCCTGAGAAACAAGGTTTGTACGACCCTGACAATGAGCACGATGCTTGCGGGATGGGGTTTGTCGTGAATGTGAAGGGAATTCAGTCACACTCGATTNTTNTACAAGGATTGGAAGTACTCGAAAATATTGAACATCGAGGTGCATGTGGCTGTGAACCAAACACAGGAGATGGGGCCGGAATACTAACCCAGGTCCCAGATCGATTTTTTCGATCTATNTGTGAATTTGATCTNCCTGAAAAGGGTAAATATGGTGTTGGTGTGATTTTTATGCCGCGTGATGAAGCTCAGCGAGAAATTTGTTGTGCTGTATTTGAAAAAGTGGTGTCGGATGAAGGTCAAAAGTTATTAGGATGGCGTGCAGTCCCTGTAGATAATAGTGACTTGGGGGATACTGCTTTATTGGCTGAGCCACAAATGTACCAGGTTTTTGTCGAGGGANTTAGTATNATCGAAGAAGACCCACTCGGTTTTGAGAGGANACTTTACCTTATCCGCAAACGTGTTGAGAAGGAGATCCGCGACAAACTTGGGGAATCAGGTTTTTATGTGGCGAGTTTTTCTTCGAGGACTCTCGTTTACAAGGGGATGTTTCTATCGCCTCAGTTGGAGCCTTATTTTTCTGATTTACTTGACGAGAGATACGAGTCGGCTCTTGCGATGGTGCATTCGCGTTTTTCGACCAATACGTTTCCAAGCTGGGAAAGAGCTCATCCCTACCGTTATATGATTCACAACGGTGAAATAAATACGGTTCGAGGTAACGAGAACTGGATGAATGCGCGTGAGGGTATGTTTCACAACTCCAAATTTGGCGAAAAACTAAAAGAAATTCTCCCGATAATAGATGGGGATGGCTCGGATTCGGCAAAAGCAGATAACGCATTAGANTTATTATACCTCCAGGGTCGATCTTTGGCTCATGTGGTTATGATGATGGTTCCCGAACCATGGGAAAAGCACGAAACCATGAGTGATGCAAAACGTGCTTTTTATGAATATCATTCGTGTGTGATGGAGCCNTGGGATGGCCCTGCTTCTATAGGCTTTACAGATGGCATTGTAGTTGGTGGCACATTAGATCGAAATGGTTTGAGGCCGTCCCGTTATTACGTTACGAAAGACGACGTNGTNGTCTTGGCATCGGAGACGGGTGTTTGTAAAGTCGAGCCTGAAAACATTCAATACAAAGGACGCTTGGAGCCTGGGCGCATGTTGTTGATTGATACTTCACAGGGTCGAATTATAAGCGATGAAGAAATAAAAAATCAAATTGCCAATGAACATCCTTATCGCGATTGGCTATCCGAAAATTTATTGCATTTATCCGACCTTCCTGACGCGCCGGTTGTAGATTTTCTTACAAATCATGAAAGTGTATTACAAATGCAGCAAGCATTTGGNTATACTTANGAGGATCTTCGGGTTTTTTTGAAGCCAATGGTATTGGCTTTACGTGATCCTGTCGGTTCGATGGGTAACGATGCCGCTCTTGCAGCATTGTCTGATCGCCCCCAACTNCTTTATAGCTATTTCAGGCAACATTTCGCACAAGTCACCAATCCACCTCTTGATCCGTTACGTGAAGAGTTGGTTACTTCTGCAGAAACAAAAATTGGACCAGAAGGCGATTTATTAAATCCATCCCCAGAAAGCTGTCGCCAGATTACGTTGGATCGGCCGATTTTGAAAAATCCTGAATTGGAAAAACTCAGAAATATAAAAATTAAGGGCCACAAGGCTAAAACGATTCCAATTTTGTTTGACAAAAAATTGGGAGTTGATGGCTTAGAGTTAGGTATGGAACTTCTCTTTAAGAGAGTTGATGAAGCTATTGAGGCAGGTTTTGATTTAATCGTTTTGTCTGATAGGGACCTTGATGCGCATAATGTGCCAATTCCTGCGTTATTAGCTGTTTCTGGTGTGCACCACCACCTAATTAGGAACGAAACACGCACGCGTGTTGGCTTAGTAATCGAGTCAGGAGAGCCTCGGGAAGTTCATCATTTTTGTCTTTTGATTGGTTATGGTGCACAGGCCATCAATCCGTATATGGCTTTCGAGAGTCTACACGATATGATTCGCGAAGGACTGCTTGAGGAGTATTCTTACGAAGAGTCAGAAGAGCGATATGTATATGGCGCAATAAAGGGTGTAATTAAAGTAATGGCAAAGATGGGCATATCCACGATAAAATCATATCGAGGGGCTCAAATATTCGAAGCTATGGGTATAAGTCAGAGTGTAATAGATGCATATTTTACAGCTACTGTGACGCAAGTTCAGGGCATGGATCTAAATGGCATAGCTAAAGAAACTATTGAACGTCACGAACGTGCTTATGGGAAAAATGAAAGTAATACCAAGACGCTTGGCGTTGGTGGTCAATATCAATGGCGTCAAGATGGCGAGCATCACCTTTTTAACCCTAAGTCGATACACCTTTTACAGCGTGCTACTAGAAACGCAGATTATGAAGTTTATAAGCAGTATGCTGATCAAATTAATGATCAGTCAAAGCGCATGGCCACGTTAAGGAGCTTATTGGAGTTGAAGTTATCTGAAAAATCGATTCCAATAGATGAAGTGGAACCAATCGAGGAAATTACTCGACGATTTAAAAGTGGTGCTATGTCGTATGGATCAATTAGCCAAGAGGCCCACGAGACGTTGGCGATTGCTATGAATCGAATTGGTGGACGGAGTAATACAGGTGAAGGTGGGGAAGATCCTGCACGTTATACGCCTGAACCTAACGGTGATTCAAAAAATAGCGCTATCAAACAAATAGCTTCTGGCCGTTTTGGTGTAACCAATTATTATTTGACGCAGGGCGAAGAGCTTCAAATAAAAATGGCACAGGGAGCTAAACCTGGTGAAGGAGGAGAGTTNCCAGGAAAAAAAGTATATCCTTGGGTNGCCAAAGTNCGTCACTCGACACCAGGGGTAGANTTGATTTCTCCTCCTCCGCATCATGATATTTATTCAATTGAAGATTTAGCTCAGTTAATCCACGATTTGAAAAATGTGAATCATTTTGCTCGAATCAACGTAAAACTTGTTTCGGAATTTGGGGTCGGGACTGTTGCGGCAGGGGTTGCAAAAGGCAAGGCTGATGTTGTGCTTATTTCGGGGCATGATGGTGGCACTGGTGCTTCTCCCCAAACTTCAATTAAGTATGCAGGCCTTCCTTGGGAATTAGGATTGGCAGAAACGCATCAAACTTTAGTTTTGAATAATTTACGTTCTCGGATCGTTGTTGAGGCAGATGGTCAACTTAAGACGGGAAGAGATGTGATAATTGCGGCGCTTCTTGGGGCTGAAGAATTTGGTTTTGCTACAACTGCATTGGTAGCTATGGGTTGCATTATGATGAGAGTTTGTCACTTAGACACTTGTCCTGTCGGTGTGGCTACACAAAATCCGGAGTTGCGTAAAAAATTCACGGGTACGCCTGAGAGTATCGTTAACTTTTTAAATTTTGTAGCTCAAGATATGCGAGAAATTATGGCTTNGATGGGATTTCGTTCTATTGATGAAATGGTAGGAAGAACGGATTGTTTAAATCCGAAAAAAGCGATTTCCCATTGGAAAGCAGAAGGTATAGATCTTACACCTATATTGCATCAGCCGGATGTCGGTCCGGACGTCGGTAGGCGTTGCACAGAGAAACAGGATCATGGATTGGATCAATCCTTTGACCGGACAACCTTGTTTGATGTTTGTAAACCAGCGCTAGACCATGGTGAAAAAGTTATGGCAACTCTTCCGATTCAGAATACGTTCCGGGTCATTGGAACCCAGATTGGAAGTGAGATTACGCGTCGTTTTGGTCCCGATGGACTTCCTGAAGATACCATTCATTTAAAATTTACTGGGGTAGCTGGACAATCTTTTGGAGCGTTCACTCCTCTTGGAATGAGGATGGAAGTCGAGGGAGATGCTAATGACTATTTTGGTAAAGGCCTTTCGGGCGGTCGTCTTGCTGTGTACCCGCCGAAACGTTCCACTTTTAAAGCTTCAGAGAATATTATTGTGGGTAACGTTGCATTTTATGGAGCTACATCCGGAGAGGCATATATAGCTGGAAAAGCTGGAGAACGGTTTTGTGTAAGAAATAGCGGTGTAAGAACTGTTGTAGAAGGTGTTGGGGACCACGGATGCGAATATATGACTGGGGGTCGCGTTGTGGTTCTTGGTTCTACGGGGCGAAATTTTGCCGCAGGAATGTCAGGAGGTATAGCTTACGTGCTAGATGTCTCTGGGATGTTAGCGAAAAACTGCAATCAGGAAATGGTAGACATAGAGACCTTAAAAATAGAAGCTGATATTGCTGAGGTTAGAGATCTTATAGTGCGGCATGTAGATTTCACTGATAGTGAATTGGGGAAAAATGTGTTAGACGACTGGGATACGTACGAACGCTCCTTCTTAAAAGTTATGCCAAGGGACTATCGAAAAGTACTTGAAGCTATGAAGCGTGTTGAAGAGAGAGGTTTAACGGGCGAAGAGGCAGCCTTGGCTGCTTTTCATGAGGCCGTGTCTTAGTTAGTTAATTATAAAACATTGTGAAATTTTATTGAGGTAATGTATGGGTAAACCTACCGGCTTTATGGAATTTGATCGAAGTCTACCGATCGACCGTTCGCCACTCCTTCGGATTGAGGATTGGAAAGAATTTCATGAAGTCATGCCTGAAAAAGACCTTCGTGATCAAGGTGCTCGTTGTATGGATTGTGGCATACCATTCTGTCATTTGGGTGATGTTGTTAGTGATGGCGATAAGGGTGCTGGATGTCCGATAAATAATCTGATACCAGAATGGAATGATTTAGTCTATCGAGGTCTATGGCAAGAAGCACTTGAGCGGCTTCATAAGACTAATAATTTTCCAGAGTTTACTGGTAGGGTGTGCCCTGCTCCTTGTGAGGGATCATGCGTAGTTGGTATAAACGGTCCTCCGGTTACTATAAAAAATATTGAAGCAAGTATAATTGATCACGGTTTTGATCAAGGCTGGGTTAAACCGGAACCACCCGCTTCTCGATCTGGGAAGAGCGTCGCCGTTGTTGGATCAGGGCCTGCAGGATTGGCTTGTGCCGCCCAGTTAAACAAAGCGGGGCATAGTGTAACGGTCTATGAGCGAGCTGATCGCGTTGGTGGTTTACTGATGTACGGTATTCCCAATATGAAATTAGAAAAACAGCAAGTTGTTGAGCGCAGAGTAAATTTGTTGAAGGCCGAGGGCATTAAATTTATTACCAACACAGAAGTTGGAACAGATATCAGGGGTCAAAATCTGGTTGAGGAAAACGATGCTTTAGTCCTTTGTGGAGGTGCAACTAAGCCTAACGATCTTCCCATAGATGGCCGGGAATTGTCAGGGATACATTTTGCTATGGACTTTTTGCATGCAAATACTAAAAGTCTTCTTGATTCTGAACATAAAGACGGGAATTTCATATCAGCCGAGGGAAAAAACGTTATAGTTATTGGTGGTGGCGATACCGGCACGGATTGTTGCGGTACCTCCTTGAGGCATGGTTGNAAAACTTTGGCTCAGTTTGAAATTATGCCCAAGCCTCCGGAAGAACGCGCCTCGACAAATCCATGGCCCCAATGGCCTAACGTTTACAAGTTAGATTATGGACAAGAAGAAGCCAAAGCTCGATTTGGAGATGATCCAAGAAGCTATTTAATAATGACTCAGAAATTNGTTGNAGATGCTGAGGGTAATGTTAAAGAACTCCATACGGTCAATATTGAATNGAAAAAAGATAATGAGGGTAGGTTTATTCCGAGCCCGATAGATGGTTCTCAGAAAGTCTGGCCTGCTGATCTTATATTNCTCGCGATGGGTTTTCGNGGTCCAGAAGACGNGCTTCTCGAACAATTAAAGATTGATCGTGATCAGAGATCTAATGCAAAAGCTGAGCATGGTCAGTTCTCTACCAACCTTGATGGTGTTTTTACTGCAGGTGATATGAGACGGGGTCAGAGTTTGGTCGTATGGGCAATTAATGAAGGTCGCGGTGCTGCTAGAGAGGTAGACCGCTACTTAATGGGGTCCACCTCTCTGGATTGAATGTCTACTTTTCCCAGGACATTCCCTCTCCTCTTACTAATCTAGCGCGTAGTTCGTAGCGTNCGGGCCATTCTACAGGAAGGTCACCATTTTCTACCATTAGTCTTAGTGGGTTGTCTCTTGTTTTTAAGGGAAGATGGATTCGTTGACGTTTACGAGCCGATTCAAATAATGCCATCATAACCTCCTGGACCGCTCTTGCGCGCTCACCACTACTAATAGGAGTCTCGATTTTTCCTTCTATCCAGTCTATTGTCTCTTGGCATTGGTGTGCCCAGCAATCGTGCCATTCTGCTTCAACTTCAGTCCATCCTTCTTTTGATGAATTTAGGTAACGCACAGTACCGATTTCATAATTATAGCCTGCAGATTTTCCTTCAGGCATATACATTGGTGAGTCAGAAGGTATTTGATCGTCAGGATGACGACTAGTACTCAGCTCCATTATTCCTTCTGTTCCGATGACTCGACATCCTTGGCCGAGTCCTCCGACTAAATTCCCCACAATTAGAAGAGTTGACCCGTTATCACAGCCAGCGAGTCCTAAGCAGGCATCTTCGGCGGGAAGACCGCGCTCCACCTGATCGGTGGTTCGTTCGACCGCTCCTGAGANCNACTCTACTTTAGGCTCGTCCATAAGAAAGAGTGCTAGTCGGATATTGTGTGAGTTGGTATTTAGGATATTCCCTCCGCACTCAAGTTGTACTTGTGTGATATTGCCTATCGCGCCGTCTCGGATTAAATCTCGAGCCTTTAACCAGGTTGCGTGGTGAGGCCTTTGGTATGCGATTATGAGTTTGACACCGTTTCGTTCACATGCTGTTAACATGGCATCTGCTTCTCCCAAATCGACAGACATCGGTTTTTGGCAGAGAATAGCTTTTGGTTTTCGTGCTGCGGCAGCGATGACCATTTCGGCATGCTGTTGATGCCACGAGCAGATATCAACAAAGTCTAAATTTTCTTTATCAAGCATATCCCTGTAATCAGTATAGCGACAGGCAGGATCAACCTCGAAAAATTCTCCGAATTCTTTTTGGGCATCTGGGTTTGTATCCGACAAAGCGCCTATTTTGGTTGGTGTACTGGGAACCCCCAGCCATCCTCGCGCATGGACACGAGCGATTATTCNGCAAGCTATAATACCTGTTCGATATTGAGNCATATCATACTCCNATAAAGGTTAGAGTTAGTAACAGTCAATCACTGTTATTTCAACAGAAGAACTTTTGATCGAAACGTCTGAGTTGTTGTAGAAACANTTACGAAATATAATCCATTACCTACCGTCGCGCCTACTTGGTTTTGCCCATGCCATACTATTTTATGAANTCCTGACGGAAATGCCGCATTAGCTAGCGTGTTTACATGCCGACCTAAGGCGTCGTAGACGGTGATTTTTAGGTTTTTGCTGTTTTCCAATGTAAATGGGATTGATACGGTAGAGTTAAAAGGGTTTGGATAAGCATTGCCTAAGAATGATTTGTTTGGCAATTGGGCTAATTCATTAACCGCTGTGATTACATTGGTATTNCCCAAAGGAATAAGGCTGACTGGTGGGAGACCTGTATCTATTCTACTGATCAATAATTCTCCGGTTTCAGCATCAAAAACTTTTATGCCTACACTTTGGGGGTCAGAATAGCTACCCTGATCTGCTACAATAAGTCTTCCATTTTCTATGATTATGTCTGGTATGTAGCCACCGCTAAGACCTGAAAGAGGTTGGCCAATTACTTTTGAAGAGAGGTCGAATGGGAGTATGCTGTTCGTAAAGTTCTCATCAGAGATCACGGCAAACCCTCGATTTCCGTCTAGCATAGCAATTGCGTTCAAATCTCCTCCTAAAGTTGCCTCATCAAGAGCAATACCTAAACTTATTTTTGTTTCTAAATCGATAATATCAATACCACCGTTTCTATCTCCGAAATGAGCCGCTCCGCTCACAATTAACTTACGACCAACATGTATTATCCGATTGGGATTAGACACGCTTAGGGTTATTCCTTGAATTCCATTCGAAGTATCATCNACGTCGATAAGTTCATCAGTAAGAGTATCAACCAAAATAAGGTACGAGTTGTCAGCCGGTCCCCAGTCAGTGTTGCGGNTCAAACGTTGACAGGTGAGATATGCTATGTTACCCACTCTGACTATTTTGGAAACTTCAGGTAGCCCATCTGAATCTGCAAAAGAACTCAGGTCTATCCGTTTTATTTCNNCACCATCTGTTGGATTTACAACCAATAATTCTGCGCGCTCATATAATGTGACGTATGCTTTTTCGTCATCTATGATTTCTATGTCATGTGGATTCGTACCGTTTCCGACGGAGAATTGTAGGATAGGCTCACTAGGGTCTTCTGGGCTTAGGACGAGGATATTATCTTGACCAAGCCGATTGACGATATAGATATTGCCGTTCTGATAATTTCCTACTGCATCGGAGTGAACGGGCAAAATATTCAATTCTGCCGTTTCAGAGTTTGCGGGAATGAAAGCTGTGCTTCCGGTGGAATAATCAGACGTAAGAATAAAAAGGTCAGAACTGGCATGTGTATTTGTACAGAAAANAACAACCGATGATAAAAANAACAACGAGGAAAATAATTTACTTTTCACTTATGATTTCTCCTTTTGGATGTTTTGATAAATTTTTATCGAAATAGAGCGTAAAAAAATAGGAACGACCAGGTAGTGGATAAGCCCAGATGTCTGAGGCCTGATTGTTGGTGAGATTACAAACCTCAATATTGAAAATTGCTGATGATTCTGTTGGAATTGTTAGGCGAAGATTGTGTAAAATGCGTCCGTCTACACCACGCAAATTTGCACGGTCTAAGAAATGACGATTTTCTATGTTTANNTCATAATTCATTCTCCAACGATTTACTGAGAATTCTGTATTTCCGTTGAATCGATGGGTTGGGGCATTGGGAAGATTACGTCCATTTTCATAAGGGAAAGCGGATCGGTTTTCAGCGTGTTGATATACGTAGTTCGCTTTAAATCGCAACCGATGGCTAAAGGAAATATTCCAACGTGTTTCTATACCGTTTAATTGTGCCGCTCCGATATTATAAGGACGAGAGACAAACTGTGAATTCTGAATGAAACGGATGAGGTTTTTGACGTGATTATAATAACCGCTGATTTCTAGCATAGTTAGTCTCGGATAATCCACGTTGCGTAATTGATAAATAAGCGTTAGGTCATATTTCCTGCTTTTTTCGNTAGCAAGATTGATGTTCCCGGCAACTGCTCCCCGATCTNCAAAGAGTTCGAAGAAACTGGGTGCCCTTTCGTATCTTCCAGCGTGTAGGCGCAGTTTCCATTTGTCTGTTAAATTTGCGGAAATACCGGTTTGGATTCCTGAGTGTGTTTTTTCCAGGCGGCGTTCTTTGGAATCTATNCCTGCTAAATGTTCAAAAAGTTTGTCTCTTCGATGCTCTTTTTGGCCCGAAATCCTGAAGCTATAGACGTCCNTTTTGAGGANAGGGATTTTTATTTCAGAGCCAATTGTTAATGCTAAACGAGTACTTTTTGGTAGTGTGCGTGATTTGCGTAGGCGATCATTTGGAATAAAAAAAGTAGTTTTTGGGGAGGTGAAAATATTCATTTTCGCATTTAGCGGAAGATCCAATGTCGATTCTCCAGTTATCCCAAAGCTTTGCGTGCGATTGTGCATGTCTTGTATGTCGATCCCGACTTCGCCTAACGAATCTTTGAAAGTACTTTCCTCTATGATGCTGTGTGCTTTTAAACGATAAATATTGTGTGCGTTGCCCCATCGGCCAGTTAATCTGGCCTCTGTGATATNTCGCCAAGTATTAAAACGTGCGTATCGAGAAGGATTTGCACCTATTCCAGGTATTCCCTTACGACTTAGAAAAAAGGTGCTGTGAACATTAATATCCTTGGCTCCGAATAGCCAATGAGTTTTTGCCAAAGCATAAAACGATTTGAAATCGCTGTTGATACGCTTTGTCCATTCGTCATCCGAGAGATTGAACGGAGTTCCGTTATCGTCCCAGTATCGAAATTTATTTCCGCTACTCCGATATTCAGTCATGAATAGAGAACGACCGCTTCGCCAAGGAAATCCCAATGAAGTAGTGAATTGGCGCGTCTTGAAAGACCCTTGAGAGGCATTTAAGCTCGAGGAGATTGTGTCGTGTAAACGACGTGTTTTCAAATGAACGACCCCGCCCATACTATGGCCGCCAAGTTGGGCTGGAATTGCACCGCGATATATATCAATTGTTTCAATACCCGTAAGGGATACACGACTTAGATCTATCCCACCCCCCACAGCACTGCTTAAAGGAACACCATCGATAAATATTTGTACTTGCTCCGAAGTGGAACCACGAATTGAAACAGTGCTGAAACTACCNAGTCCGCCATAACGGCGGACATTTACTCCAGTAGCAGCATCTAACGTNGTAGCCAAATTATTACTAGTTGTTGTATCCAAAAGAATACTTTCGGACCATTCCCGTTCTTCTACATACATGGATTCTCTCACTACGAGTTCGTCGATTAACAGTGGAGCTGGATCAATTTTGAGCGAGATGGGTTCCATTTGGGGCGTGATAGAAATTTCTTTTTCAGTAAGGGAATAGCCGAATGCATTTATTCTAACGATCCAGGTGCCAGTAGTAATGTTTTTTACAAAAAACCATCCTGTAGAATCGGAAAACGCTGTGTGAGCATGTTGTTGAGATTCTTTGGATATGAAGAAGAGTTGCGCATAAGGGACGGGGGTATCGCCGCTTTTCAGGTTACCCGAAAGATCAACACAGTAGCCGTATGGGGGAAGCATTACGATTACAAAAATAAAAAAACCCGCCCCCAAACGAGGCAGGTGACGGGCGTCCGATAGCACCGTAAAAACCACCTTTCCAGCGAAGGTTTTAGTTTTTGTAGCTCCAGGCAGGTCTCCTGACTCCCGATAAAAGTTTCCAACACCTTCCCAACTTATCTTCATAAGTCAGTGGCTAGTTTGTNGAAAACACGACGTTACAGCACGTCAACCGGTTACAGTGGCGCGACCGTGGCAGATTTTCACTGCCTTCCCTATTATCTCTACCTTTTNNATTGGNAGAGCACCTGAGTTACTTANTTTTTCNTTCTNNAAAATCTTAAACTTTTTTAAGAGTACGGATAGACCAAATGTGTGTCAAGATGTCCAATAACCAGCAATGATGAATCACAAAAANNCTTTGANTTTACGCGATTTATAGACCTAGTATTATATCGCTTGGCCGGTANATTAATTTTTCAATTTCATCTTCGTTTAGTCGAGGTAACGCCGTTCCTTCTAACATCGTATTGAGAGAGCGGATTCCTTTTACTGATGCGTTTATAGTCGTAAACGGGTAATCGCTTCCGAATAATAGTTTGTTCCATACTCCGTATTCCTGTACCAACATTAAACTGTTATAGAACTGAAACGGTCGATAGTGTAAGGCACTAATGTCAGCATAAACATTAGGGTGCTTACGGATTACTGCTACGCATTCTCCTTCGTAGGGATGCGATAAATGAGCTAAAATTATGTGAAGATCTGGATGTTTTGTGGCAACGCTATCAATATGTCTTGGAAGGGTACAGTCTATGGGAGCTTGGGCAACAAATGTTGTTCCAGTGTGCAGTAAAACAGGTAATTTGTGTTTTACTGCATATTTCCATAATGGAGCTAGAGATGAATCATTAGGGTAGAAGCCAGCGTACATGGGTAAAAGTTTAATACCCTTGAGTCCTAGTTCCTCATGTCCAAAACGCAATTCGTCTTCCCAGTTTTCCTGTGTTGGATCAACAGAAAGAAAGCCGATAAGGTCCCTGGGATGTGTGGCTACGTATTCTGCGACATAAGTGTCATCAACCCATAGACCAGAGTGTTTTGCTTTCCCACCAAATACAATCGATTTATTAACTTCTCGTGCTCCCTCTCTATATGATTCAAAGGTAACAGTAAGATCCAGTGGTTTATCTGCTCGGGCTACGTCTTGAGCCTGTTGTCGAAAAGTATCAGAAAAATGATTTGGAAATAGCCATGCATGGCTGTGTACGTCTATTATCATGATAAATCTTTCGCGATTAAAAGGATGTCCTCGGCTCAACTTTTTCGTAAAGGTTTGGTTTAGAAAGGCTATCTGTAAGAGTTTTTTTACTTGGATAAAGTAACTGAGCTTTTTGATTTGTTATTGTAAACACTTGTCCCGTCGACCTTAATCTCAATAGTTGTTGTTCAGCCTCGTTAGAAGCTATGTCTAGGGTATCAACACTTCCTGTTGCTGAATGCAGTTTTATCGACCGCGCATTATGGAATTTTGATGCATTGATTTTGACGTGGTGTAGTTGGTCCCATTTGATTCGATTTAAGAAAGTAAGGTATGCATATGCACTACCCGGTACACAATCAAAGCTGTCATTTTCGAGGTCAATGCGCCAGATATAGTTAGGTAGTTGTGGGAGTCCCTTTTTCATTTCAGATAGATATGAATCATCTAACTGTCTATAAAGGGCGTGAACCTCATGACTCGTATCAAATTCAACTCGTTCGAAAGGCTGGGGCTTTAGGGCACGTGGCCAGACATGCCTATCCAACATCGGTGGATCACCTGCATCGAATGCATGAGCCGCGTTGGCATGTAAATGATAGATTGTGTCGGCGCCAGATAATTGCACAAAAGACTCGCTATCTATGACTTCAGGAGCCCCTCTACCTAGGCGCACTTTTAGTAGTAGTTTCTGTCTTTTTCCTAATAGTGTTATGGTCGGGCTATTAGGCAATAATTGGTAGTGATGAAGGTCACCAGGTTCTTTTGATACAATACTTGCAGTAGCTTTTGTGAGGCTGTTTACCACGTGTTTTATACGCTTTGGATCGACATATGCATTATGGTAATTTGGGTACCGCCACACCGAGTCGATTTTCACATACCGCCAACTGCGACCATTGCTGGCACGGGCGATTATTTCGGTGATTTCATTCTCGGGGATTGATCTTAAGGTGCGTACACTACTCTGGAGTAGGTCCTCCTTTGTTATATATTCAACTATGCGCTGTTCTATAATAACCAGTGCTGTAAATATGACGAACAAAAAAATGAGTAATCGATTCATGAGCTTTTTCTACGAAGGGAACGTATTCGGAAAAATCCAAATATTAAAAAGACGAATGGAAATAATCCCACCACAATGATTCGCCAAGTTTGCTTAGATGTTGAACTTTGAGATACAAATCCCCGGGCCGTCGGCCTTCGTGCTTGTAGTTTTCCTAACTCGGTGTCGTAAGCCATATGTGCAATCGCATTGAGCAGGAACTGATCATGTTGGAAATCATCTGCATATAAATACTTGTTTTTAAACATTTCAGATGAACCAATAAGCATGAGTGTACCTTCGTTTTGAGTTTTTCCATCAAACACAATTTGAGTACTTCCCTTATCGTCTTCCGAGATACTAACTGGGTCGAATCTTCCTTTGAACGCCATTGACAAAGCTTGTTTACCTAGAAGATGCTGCTTTTGCGGTGCTAAAATTTCCAATGGAAGCCAACCACCTTTCCAGTTATAAGACCAACTCTGATCCGAAGTTGAAATGATGGTTTCTGCTTCGATGCCTAAAGACGATAATTTTTGTTCATTGGTAGAGAAACGGTTCCCCCATATAAATAAAAGGTCCCCTAAATGGCGGGTTTCAGGTCTATTCTGTGAATAATTGGTTCCTACAGATCGAATCAAAAAGGGTAGTGCTACCTTTTGTGGATCATATTCCCTTACAGCTGAGCGATTTATTTGAGTTTCTAAATCAAGGTGTGACTGCGTTCGATCGAAGAGAATTTCACGTACTTGCTTTATACCAAATAACTCAGTGAAGCGGTTCAGGTCTTGAAATTGTGGTTGTGGCCAATAAACAGTCTGAAATCCATTTCCGCGATACTGTCTCTGTTGGATATTGAAATGTTGCAAAGCTACAATAGCTTTGCCTCCAGACGCTAAATGTTTACTTAATAGTTTTATTATTTGCTTTGAATCACGTCGAGGTTGGAGCCACAAAAGAATATCGGTGTTTTCAGGTAAAATAGGGTTCTTAGGGTGGACATGTTGTACGTCATAAAGATAATTGTGCAAAAGGGCTTTTAGTTCGCTATATACATCCGCTCCCCCCGGAGCGATCAGGCCCTTTTTCTGGTAGTCCTCAAGAGCTTCTGCAGGAGATAAGCGTGGTAAATCCGAAATTACTGCGATCTTAGGTTTCTCATGATGATTCAATTGGTGTATCCCAGCTGCAATCAGAAACTCTAAATGAAGCATGGTGCGACTATCAAGGCGAGGAATATTTATCTGGTTTTGGTTGTTTTTAAGGCTTAAGGAACTCCAAATTGGTTGAATAGAAAGGGTGTCATGTTGAGTGATTTCTTCTGAGAAAGGTTTAATGTTTTTTAGTGCCAAAGAAGATAGTTGAGAATCAGAAAAATTTTCGGGCCGGTGAATCTTGGTAGGAACTCTGCCCATATTGAGCAGGTGTATGATTTTACCTTCATTTTTCTTCAGAGGACCAGGCATAATAGCTCTGGGACTTATAAACAGTTCAGCATTTATTTTACCGGCGTTTTGACGTAATAAGTCTTTAACAGTTTGATTAGGAGTGTTAAATTTTTCGTTTGTAAAATCTACAAAAAGCAGGCGGGGAGTGCTCGAAATCCAATTTCCTATCCATATTAAGGAAGCACCTATTAACGACGTAATAAAAATTCTCGATTTTGACAGTCGTTTGACGGTCCATCGTTTCCAGAGTTTGTATCTATAGACTGCGATAGTTAGTACTAAAGAAGGAATGGCAAAAATTACAAACACTCGCCAAAGCAATCTTTCACTATCTCCAGGTAAAGCAAGTCGAGGAGGAGATTTTTTGTCTATACGAGCTCTAATAATTCTATCTGGGTCACCCCACGTTCTTGCGATGTTCTTGAGAAAAATCCGGTGAGCATAACCATTTTGGTTTATAAGCTCATCGCGAAAAGGAGATGCACTTGCTAAGACTAATAATTCCCCATGCCAATTATTTTTTGGGGTTAACTGTACGATTAAGTTTTGTTTTGGTACTGGGTGGCTACTGATTAGGTCGCTTTTAGTAAATGGCTTTGAAGGAAGAGAAATAACACGAACGTGCTCCGTTGTTGTACCTATTGGTCGAGCTCTAAATCCACTTTCTTCGGAGACCAATGGATCTATTTTAAGAGAGCTTGCTGCGACAAAGTTTAACCCTCCTCGTGCAGGAAGATGGAACCCTTTCATGTCATAAAAAGCTGGTAACAGGCGCAAATGAAAAGGCGCTTCGATTTGTTGAATTTCTCCGTTAACCCGCATAGGGACGTTGCCAAAATTGTTGTCCATTATAAGATCGGGGATCGGCTGAAGTCCAAACGGCCTGAGAATATCTTCCCACGAGTTATTAAAAAGTTTCGGGGAAAAGGTTATTGTTTCATTTCTATAGGAATAATTGATGTCGTAGGTGCTCCCAGCCAAAACTGCGGATCTACCAGACCGGAGAAAGTCTTTTAGATTTGTTACATGATCTGGTGTAACCCTATCAGGCTGTATCCAAAACAATACGTCTGCTTCGTGCGGAATTTTATTACCATTTCTTAGATCAACTTCAATTACCGTTCCATACTCATTAAGTAATGCAGGTAAAAACCGGTAAGAGTTTTGCATAGATACAGCGAAAACGGGCTGTGGCGGAGATTTTTGTCCCTTTAATTGCTCTATTATTAAGCTCTCTAAATAGGTTAAATGTTCTGATTGTATACGCTGAATTAGGATTTCAGCCTGCCCCGAAGTTTTTAACACTAATGACGACCATATATTTTGTTCTGAATGTTCGTCTTGTAATACCTTCCTCACGTTGAATGAAGAAACTCTTTTACTTGAAGCGTAAGCAATACCGTTTAACCTGCTTACATCAGGGTCGATTATACGGAAATCGATTTTTTCAGGAACTACGTCTTGTATCGCTTCTAACAATCTTTTTACTTGGCGCGGCGTTTCTTTAAGATGGGATGGTAGGTGGTCTTCGGATGTGGCGAAGTATGTGATACTTAAACGTCCAGGTAGGCTTCTAAGGTAGTCTTCTGTCGTTGGGTGAAGTTGAGAGATATCCGCACTGCCCCAGACGGGGGCGTCGACAAGCCGCAATATCCTTCCCACATACATTGCTATACCTAATAACAGGATGCAAGAAAAAATGATTTGCAGCAAAAATCGTCGCTTCAATAGCGGGACCTCTGTAGACTAATGAAATTCATGATAATGAAAAATGCGATCATGAGACCGAAATAAATAAGATCAGCAAGAGCAACAATACCTCGGTTAAACATCTCATAATGGGGTAGTACGGATATTGACTGGTACAGCCAACTTCCCAATTCTAAATTCGGAGCCAACCCGTCGAGAACCTCGACTACTTTTTCATGACCTGAGAGCACAAATATAAACCCCATTAATGTAGAAAGTACAAAAGCGACTATTTGATCCCGAGTAAGTCCTGAGGCAAACAAGCCAAAAGAGAGAAAAAAGGCACCTAAAAGTAAAGCACCGATATAATTGGAAATGATGAGTTTCAAGTCTGGTTGGCCCAAGAAGACGAGCATTACGACAATTGGGGTACTTCCAATTAGTACGATGGCATAAAATACAAAGGCTGCACAGTACTTCCCAAGGACACATTGGCTTGGATGAAACGGCAAAGTCATTAACATCTCAAAGGTGTGCTTGGAATGTTCCTCAGCCCACGATCGCATGGTGATAGCCGGTATGAAAGCAATGAGAAGATAGGGGAGTATCTCGAAGTAGTATGACATATCTACAACAGCATTCAAAAAGAAAGAATTCATAAAGGTTGTGCATGATAGAATTAGAAAAACAGCCGTGTAAATATATGCGATTGGTGAATCAAAATAAGCTGTGAGTTCCCGAGAAAATACTACTTTAGTACCTCGAAAAAATTGCTGAGTGTTTAATCCTTTATTTGAGATATCTGCCTTGATTTCCATGATTTAATTACGATTGCTCGTGAATTGGTGCATGATTTTTTATCAGATGTGCAAAAATTTGCTCAAGATTTGACTCTGGAATTCCGTTAAGTTTTGCCAATTCTTTGACAGTGCCATTGCCCAAAATTTGCCCTTGATGAATAATGAGTACTCTATCAGAAATTGCCTCCACGTCAGCTATGATGTGGGTGCTGAATAGTATGGCGCGGTCTGTTCGAAGATTCTGTAACATATCGCGAAAGGCTAGAACCTGTATAGGATCAAAACCATGCGTAGGTTCGTCAAGCAGTAAGATAGGTGGATCATGGATAAGCGCGGTTGCTAATCCAATCCTCTGACGAAATCCTGTAGAGCACTCGCTAACTCGTTGATAGACAACATTTTGTAGACCGCACAATTCTACAACTCGATCAAAACCCTCTTTTAAGGTTTCTCCATGCAGATTTCGAGCTTGTCCAATGAACTTGAGGAAAGAATCAACTCGCATTTCCTCGTATAGGGGGGTGTCTCCTGATAAATAGCCTATGCGACGTCGTATTGCTAACGGATTCTTCTCCGCGTCTACCCCATCTACTATTATGCTTCCTTCATTCGGGAGAAGAAATGTTGAAAGCATTTTCAGCATGGTACTTTTGCCGGCCCCATTGGGGCCCACAAAGCCCACGATTTCGTTTCGGTTTACTTCAAAACTTACATTATCTACCGCTGTAAGGTCGCCGTAACGGCGCGTAGTGTTATTTACTTGGATCATTAGGATTAATCAGTATAGTGCTTGAATTTGATAAGGTTGCAAAAATTAGTCTTTGAATACTCCGCAATTTAACATTGATGCTCCAAAATATGGATTTATTAAATCGGAGTCTTTCCTTTGTATCCAGTGAGCACCGTTCCCATCAATAGCCATAGGACAATATGCTATAGCAAAATCTTCAGATAAGCTTTGTGTCTCAATTACGACATCAGATAATTTCTTAAATGCATCTCGAATATTTTCTATTGTCGATAGTGATGCAGTATTTTTGGCAAGTGAACCGATTGGTTCCTCTGCGCTACGGCTTAGCTGTATTAAGGCGGCTTGAGCAACTTCTAAGTTGTCGTTTGCCAAAGCTTCCTGGGCCGTTATATAATGGCTTAATACAAGAGGCACTGGGGTTGGTCCACAGCCCATAAAAATTAGACCGAGCAAGCAAATAGTTTTTTTCATTACTTCGTTATTTCTCTTGGTTTNAATTTTTATATATTGGAAATTTAAAGAATAACAAAAAACCAAAGGTGTGCAACCATGTGGTGTGCTCCAAATGATGAAGTCATAGAAGCTCAGAAACGGGTTTGTACGGGCCCTAAACAGAGTCGTCCACTTACTGGGGAACGGGATAGCCCTGATCCGAAACGGATTTTAGATCTCATTCTTAAAACGGTATCTGGTGAAATTCTTCCAGGTCAGGCGGTATCATATTCCCAAATAGGAGCTTACCTTGCGGCTATGTGTATTCGCCGAACGTTTGATGATAGTTGTAATTGGTCGCCAGCTGAAGAAAACGCATTCGCTGCGGTTTCTAACTTGTTGAAAAAGCTTCCACCANGTTTGAAATTTTTGTTAGACGGGAAAGGGAAGCCTGATTGTTCTCACGACGAAATGGCTGTTNTTGAGGCGCTTAGGATTGTTCTTGTTGGACGACATTTGGATTATGCCCAGACGAAGTCTGCATTGAGTGGAATTCTTTCCGGTCAGGTTCGACCTGAATGGTCGGCTGCATTGCTCATTGGTCAGCGAATGAATATAGAAAATGATGAAGAGGTTTCAGCATATCTTGATGTGGTGTTACCCGTAGAAACGGTTTGGCAGTTGAATATTCCATCTATTACTCATCTTGGATCACCTTTTGATGGATCTCTGCGATACTTTAGGCCGAATATCTTTATTGCAGCGGTAAGGGCTGCATTAGGTAGACCGACCGTTCTCCATGGAGTTGATCTGATGCCTCCCAAAAATGGCATTACGGATGAACAGATGTTGAAATATATGGGAGCCAATGTTGACATTTCTATTAAAAATGGATCAAGATTACTATCGCGTGTTGGGTTAGTATATATTTCTCAACGGAGCTATGCGCCGTCTCTCTATGAATTGCGTGATTTACGCGTACATATCGCCAAAAGGCCCCCATGGTCTACTACGGAGAAGGCACAACAGATCTATAAGTGTTCAGGACGGAATTGTATTGTGCTGGGCTTTTATCATACGGGTTATGAACAAAAACTTCTTAGGCTAGTTAGAGATCGTGGTTTTGATGCAGGTTTGGTTATAAAGGGAGAAGAAGGCGGAATATCTCTTGGTCTACGACTGGGAAAACCTACAAATTCGACACGAAAAGCGGTTAATTATTGTGAAGGGTTTGTTCGATCGCATAGGTGGTCGGAAGATGTGGAGCCTAAATTGTTTGATATGAATTACGAACAGAGCCCACGTGCTAAAGAAGTTAGTGTNGAGGCTTTCGTTCGCGAAGGTATGGATGCATTAGGGGGATGTCACGGCCNTGCTTATGATAAGATCTTATTAAATAGCGGAATGATAGATTATCATTTGGGATTTTGCGAAAGTGCAAGTGAAGGTATCCAACAAGCACGAAAAGCTTTAGACAGCGGGTCAGCTCTTTCAAGTCTCAACAGATATATTGACGTCACTAATGAATTAAAATAAAGCATCAANTCCGGCCTGTCTTTTATCGAAGAATGTAAAAATGCGAGAATTTTTGCTATGGGACTTGTAACTTCCAAGCATAATGTTCCATCGGTGGTGATGAAAAAATAATTTTGATTTTTTCATCATAGCGTTAAACTTTCGGAAAGGGTTTGAGTAGTTCGGTTAAATCGTCAAATAGGGCAGGTTGGAAATCTATTGAGGTTTTTTTTCCAAGAAGTTGCAAGTCCATAAAGTTTAATAGCGAAATGAAATCTTCAATAGTATGCGCATGCTCCCCGTCACGTAGAGCCCAGCCAATTGATCTGGTAGATTGAAACATGTCGTAGAGCTCTAGTGCAGTTTGACAGGCAAAGTATGTACCCCTTGGGTTAGCGGCATCATCACCTTTAGCTTCCGTAAATAACAAAGGGCGTNGGGTTATAAGGCCATGTAGGAAATGTTGATCGTAGGGTAATTTGTTGTCTTGTCCGCGATAGCCTCTAAATTGATCAGAAAACCAAAATATATTTCCTGAANGGAAGAAGCTGTCAATAGTTTCAGCTCCATCTGTTTTCCAATGGTTAGGAGCGGCTCCACCGGTTCCAGATCCGTTTGCATTTACCAGTGCTATACGGTCATCAGTTGCACCGGCAAGTAGTGTTGTTTTTCCGCCTCTAGAATGGCCACTGATTGCGATTGCATCGCTACGTACCTGGGGCAGCTGGATTAAGGCGTCAACACATCTATGATAGGCCCATGCCCATGCTGAAAGTGCGCCGAAATTCGTGGAGGAAAGTAATTTGTATATGCCGGTTTGTCGGTAGTTGTCNTTGTTGTCGGCTGCGGCTTCTGTGCGATCAAAAATAGCTGCTATATAGCCTCGTTCAAGCACNTTATTTAAGACTGCTTCATTAAAAAANCTCCAACAATTGTCACCGTATAGTAATGTGGGAAATGGTCCGTTCCCCGGAGGTGACCACAACGTGAGTGTTTGTTTAAATTGAATATTTTTTTCAAACTCGGTAATTATATCGTAAATGGTGTGTGTGACGTTAGGCCATTCCTTTGGCATGTGTTTACATCGTTGAATAATAACTGTTTTTTTCCCCGGTGGTGGTATTGTGCCATATTCGTGTGGTATTATCGCGCTATAAATTTCTTGTTTGCGGAGATGCCAATTAGACAATGTCACTGAGTCGCCGTTATTGAACCGGGTCAGTGTAGGTCTCATTTTCATAAATGTCCTTTTTTTTATAGATAGAAGTAAGTATTTTGTAGTTTATTTTGAATCACAGTTACATTGAGTATTTTGCCAATAGTTTAGTGAATAATCGATTAAAATTGAAGATAAATGCATAATCTAGTTGCGGCGACTAAAAACGAAGGGGATATCAATTGGAATCTGTAGGTTTATCAACCCTTGATTATATAATAATGGCTATTTACATGNTTATGCTCTTGNGGATGGGCTTGTATTATCGTGGCTTTGCCCAGCAAAATATGGAAAATTATTTTCTGGGAGGTCGTAAATTAAAGGGTTGGATGAGTGGTACTAGTTATGCCGTAACCTGCATGAACGCAGACGTGGCGCCAGCCTATTGTGGTATGACTGTTGTAACCGGTGCTTTTATTTGTTGGTGGTATCTGAGTCGGTTCGGGTTTGCTTTGATGATTGGTGGCATACTTTTCGCCATTGTTTGGCGTCGTCTAAAAATTTTTACTTCTCCTCAGTTTTATGAATTACGTTACGGTGGAAGTCCTGCTGCAGTAATGCGTGGTTGGGTGGCGTTGCGTAGTGCGTTTATTGCAGTTGTTGCGTGGACCGGCGCCGGCCTACTAGGTTTGACTAAAGTCTCTGAGGTTCTGCTGGGCTGGTCTCGTATGGAAACGTTCCTTGTGGTAATCCCGATTATTCTAATTTATGTGGTCCTTTCCGGTTATATGGGTGTGGTGGTTTCTGATATAATTCAAACTGTGATAATGGTCGGATCATCTTTAATTCTGATGGGATTGGTATGGTCGGATTTTGGCGGCCCGACAGGGCTTTATGAAGCGCTTTTTAGTCAGTTTGGTGAAAGCGTCGTTAGTTGGCATCCACCTACAAGTCATGAAACGCTTGGGATTGTAGCTATTGTTGCATGGGCAATGGGAACTGCTATTGGATATGGTGGTGATGTAGCACCCATGAGTGGAGCGATGGAAGGGCAGCGGTTATTGTCCTGTCAGAATGAACATGAAGCAACACGCATGTATATTTGGACGGAGATAGTACTTTTTTTAATGCTGGCAGTCCTTACACTCCCAGCTTTGGGAGCGATGGTGAAGTGGCCAGGTTTATATGATGGTAGTATGAACAAGGAATTGGCCTATGGTCTGTTACTAGGACATTATTTGCCTTCGGGTTTACTCGGCTTAGCCCTTGTGGCTATGTTCGCTTCTATCATGTCTACAGTTGATTCAAATATGAATTTTGGTGCTCAGGTTTTTATAAATGACGTATACGGACGTTTTATGAAACCGAATGCATCAATGAGCCATCTGATGCAAATTGGTCGATTTGTGATGGTAATTATAATGGCGTTATCGATTTTGGTGGCTATGAGTGCTACAAATGTAATTGATATTGCCGTTTTCATGTTAGGTTTATCTTCAGCCGAATTGAGCGCTAATTGGGGTCAGTGGTGGTGGTGGCGTTTTAATGGATCAGCAAGATTAGCTGCTTCGTTTGGAGGGCCGTTAGTGTTTTTGTTTAATAAGTATATCGTTTTTTCTTTATGGATAGACGCAGGGCAAGATACTGCGTATGTGGTTGTGTTGTCGTCAATCGCTATTACTTGTTTGCTTTGGGTTTGTGTGGCCTTGTTAACAAAGCCGGAACCAGAGGAGAAATTAGTAGCATTTTATCGTCAAGCTCGTCCAATGGGTTGGTGGGGACCAATAGCAGATAAAGCTGGGTGCCAAGCTTTATCCGGTTTTGGGCCTATTGGAAAAGGTTTGGGTATTGCTATGGTAGGAGCTATTGCTGTGGGATGTGCAATTATCGCAATTACTGGATTCTATATCGGCCGAACGGAGGTTCTGCTATGGGGAAGTGGCATAGCTTTAATTCTAGGTTTACTGTTCAAGAGCAANTACACAAGCTACATGAAATCCATGAATAAATAAATTTATTTTTAATTATGACTCCAATCAAAATCTATTGATTGTAAAAATGCTTTTGCAAGTATCATGTGGCCAGTTTGATTGGGATGTACTCTGTCTCCGCACATAGATTGCGTAGGTCGATGTTTTAGATGTTGGTTAAAAAAATATTGTGTGTCTACAAACATGGCATCNTAATCATTGGCAATACGTTTTACAATTTTACCATAGACGTCCATAAGTTTTCGCATGGGGTCTTCTGCGTTGGTTTCCAGATAGAAAGGAGTCATTAACGTAAGGCCTTTTAGTTNGTCTCGAATTTGGCCAAGAAGTTCTCTATATGTCGATTCAAATCGTTCCGGATCTATTTGTTCCAGAAGGCTTATACTGTCAAATTGACGCGCGACATCATTTATTCCGATCATAATTGAAAGCCAGTCGGGGGCGATATCTATCGCATCCGTTTGCCATCGATGGGCTAAATCANTAACGCGATTTCCACCGATGCCGGTGTTAACGACATGTATTGGTTCCTCGGGATAAAAACTCGCTAATAAACTATCAACTATTGCTACGTATCCATTTCCAAGTCCGTTTCTTTCGCCTATGGGACGGGATCTGCCACAATCTGTTATCGAGTCACCAATGAATAATAAAGTTTGTTTTGTGCCAATTTTCATGTGAGTTGATCCTAAAGTTTATNTTAATTTTANTGTCTATGAAGCATACGATAAAAGAAGGGTTTGTATTAAATATTAAGGTAACGTGATACTTTTTTTATGTGAAGTCAATTAACATAGAGTTGCGATTGGATCGCATTGTTTATGGCTTTAATTTTTTTGGTTTGAGGCTACCTTTCAAGTAAAGTGGATGTGCTGGCTCACCAGTAAGATTTATTTGTAGGTAGTAAATACTCTTTAGTGAGTGTAGGACCTGATCAGATCTATTAAGGTATTTGCCGTGATTACCCCAGGCTGCCACGGTTAGNGTTGACTCTCGGTGGAGTTGTTTTAACCATCGATCATTAGCTGGTCCGATTGGATCATCATTCAATTTTAATTGNTGGGGATCGGTAGACCTTAAAGCAAAAAGGTTTCCAATGGATAATCCCCCAAACCCCCATTCATATGCAAAATTGATACAGCGATTTAATGTTGGGTCATCATTTGTTTCATCGGCTTTGGATGGGTTGAGCGCGATGAATAAAACCCGTGGCTTTATGGCGTCCCATGTACGCCATAAAGCGTATCTATAATTGCGACAAGATGANAGGTTTGCCGTGTTTTTGAGTATCGGGGGATGTGTTTCCTTTGTCAATTATTTCTTANTCCGTATTCATTTATGCGCGATTCCAAATCGCAGAATCTATCTTTGAAGTGCTCATGTAGTGCTGTATTGAATCCATTGAGCGCTTTATCACATCAATAATTGCTGGCGTGTAAGCGCTTAGAGCTTCTCTGTTTATTATATGAGTAATTAAAGAATCTGGATTTTCTGATGATCTAATAACTGCGTTTATGGAATCGACGCGGTTAAAAACAAGATCCGTGAAACTTTTAAACTCTACTTTAGAAAAAGCTTGGACTTCCTCGCTGAAAACTGTCTCCATTAAACTGATTTCATGCGGGTTCAGGAAAAAAAATTGTGTTACTTTTCGGGGCATGGTTGCAAAGAAGTCATCTACAGCAATAAAGCCNAGAGGGATGAGTTGATCAGCAGTTATACTTGTTCCAACCTCTTCGGTCCATTCTCGAATAGCTGCGTTCAAAGGNGTTTCCTTTGCCCGAATATGGCCTCCGGCCGGAGCATCAATACTGCCAGCAAATGGATCATTCGGACGCGATCGAGTTTGTAAGAGCATTTCATTAATTCCGTCTGGGTTTTTCCAGATGTTCCAAATGAATACCAGACCTGCTCTTTGTCCTGAACTGTAAGCCAAGCTTCGTTCGTTACTGCCGATACAAAGCCCATTTTTGTTGAAAAGGGAGATGTATTCTTTGTCCATCTTAGCTTCTTTTAAATTAATCCCCAGACTGCGAATAGTTGGAGCAAAAAGGCGCCTATAGTTGATAACATACAAATTCCTGCACCCAAGTATGTTCCAATGCCTTCACGGCTACCAAGAGAGCGGGCAAGTATTTGTGCAGTGACATAGCCTCCAACAAACCCTCCTCCGTGTGCCCAATTGTCTACACCAGGAAAAACAAACCCCATGANAAACATTAATCCTGCCCATTGAAGTAGTTGTCGTGTAAATAGTCCCTGTCCCGTATGGCGACCAAAGACAATAGCAGCAGCAAGAAGTCCAAATATTGAACCCGAGGCTCCAAGAGTGAAAGCATTTCCCATTAAGGCTGATACGAGAAAACCAATTATACCTGAGATAGTAAAAATGATAAAGAATCTAAATGGTCCAAACGACCGATCAATAATCGGTCCGAGTTGCCGAATCCAACCGACGTTGAAAAATATATGTAGAAGACCTCCGTGTAGATAAATTGCTGTAATCGGAGTCCACCATAGGTCATAACGAAAGATTGGCTGACTTCCTGTCATTCCTAGTTTAAAGCTAGATTCCATACTAGGNGAAAATATGCGGAGGATACTATTGAAATTTAGTAAAGCTGATGGGTCAAGCAGTAGGCCCATAACATATAATACAATACAAACGGCGCTTAAAGCGTTAGGAATATCTAAAGATAGTCCTAATTTCCGAATCGCTGAAGTGATNCCCCAAAGGCCAGGTTTTCGTAGTCCACAGTGGATGCAAACATCCGAATCTGGGCTAACTAGCTTATGACATCGTGGGCAAAGGATGGCCGTCAATTAAATACCCATACTTTGATTGATTTCGTTTTGGTAGGTATTTAATTCATCGAGAAAAACCTCATCAATACTTACGGATCGGCCGGCCATCTGTGACTCTAACCAAGCATATGCTATTGCTACCGAGCGAGCGCCTTGATTTATGTCTACTTCTGGTATGGTTTTGTTTAGTATGCATTGGCCTAATTCCCAGTACTCAACGGCAATCAATTTTCGATCGGTTTGTTCAAATTCGAACGAATATTCAAAAAGTCGATCTCCGCCAAAAAGTTGAGCTGTAGCTTCGTCCAGGGCGAAATTAGGTACTAATTCAAGTAGACGTTCGTCATTGACTATTTCTTGATTTTCCAGTTGAAGTTTTAGGCGCTGACCTGATCGATCTCCAGGAAGGTCCATTGAACCCAGGCTGCCAAATATGGCACGTTTCCACATCCCTTCTCCGCGAGCGGCATGGTCTTCTATATACTGGGCGACGGCGCCACTTTCAAAAAGGATAGTTGCGTAACAGGCATCGTCTGCAGTGGCATCAAATTCAGATGGCATTTCACGTTGCCAATGAGCATAGACTTGAGAAGACGAAATCTGGTGTGAACCTGTATCACCTGACATAGGATTGATACGCTTCTTTTCATGCAGNCGTGTCTGAGCGTAAACGCTACTTATATTTCCAAGGAAAAATTCCATTATATCTGCAAAGTGAACACCTACATCAAGAAGTATACCACTTGCATTTTTTTGATGCCTCCAAACAGAGATAAGCATCCGATCGCTGCCGCCGATCGTGTTGTGCATCATAAGTCGTGGCGTTCCTATTACTCCCTCTTCAAGTAATGCTTTTGCTAGTCGGTTTATGGGATCACGACGATAATTTTCTGCAACTGAAAGAATCCGGCCGGTTTTTTCGGAAGTTTTTTGCATTAATTTGCAGGCACGGGAGGTAAGCCCAACGGGCTTTTCACATAAAATATGCCATCCTAATTCCATGGCTTNTATAGCTACACTGTGGTGATGGGCAGGTAAGGTACATATATCTACGGCTTGTATATCCCCAATCCTATTTAACTCCGACAGTGTTGAAACGGGCTGGGGACGCTTCCCAAGCCGTTGCTGGGACTGGTCAGCGAGCGAATTCGCATTTTCAAAATTGGGGTCGCAGACGGCTACTAATTCGAAAGGCGACAGGCCGGCTTTTTGCAATTCGGCTAATCCATACATATGTCGGTGGCCCATTCCACCGCAACCAATGATGGCCAATGGTATAGATGAAGTTGTCAATTGTTTCTGTCTCCGGTTTTATGAAGAGGTAGCATTAGCTNCTTTTTTAATTTTAAAGAGTAGATTTTGTTGNTTTCATACTAGAAAATTTTTCAATGCCTTCAGTATCCCATTCTATTCCGAGACCCGCATTTTCTGGTATGGAAAGGAATCCGTCTTTGTCTAAATCGAACGGCTTTGTAACCAAGTCCTCAATATATGGGGCAGGGGTAATGTATTCCACCCACCGTGCTGTCGGAACGGCTGCAACTAACTGAAGGTCGGCAGCTAAGCCTACGGCGGTATTCCAACCATGCGGAACGAANAGTATGGAATGGTCATAGGCATGCATCGCTATTCGGTATTCTTCAGAGATGCCTCCCACTTTAGTTACATCGGGTTGTATATAATCGACTGCGCGTTGTTCAATCCAAGGCATAAAGGCCTGTCGTCGAGTGATTACTTCGCAAGAGGTGATGGGTAGTGGAGCATTTTCCGTAAGTTTAATAAAGCCTTGCAAATCATCAGGTCTNAGTGCTTCTTCGAACCATACGATTCCATAATCTTTCAACATTTTCGCCGTCTCTAGAGCCCATTTGTAGCCATGAGGCCAATATCTATCAGATCCTCCAGCGTCTACCATTAGCTCAATATCAGCTCCCACTGTTTCTCTCGCGGTTTTCACGATAGCTTCGTCGACAGTGGCAGAGACTCTTCCAAATGGTCCCCATCCCATTTTTATAGCTNTAAATCCTCGATTTACAGCATCTTCTAAGCGTGGAGGTAGATCTTTTGGATCAGTCATTAGGAGGGAGCCATAAGCTTTTACTCTATCTCGATAGCGACCTCCTAAAAGCCGGCTGATAGGTTGATTTGTAACTTTCCCAAAAATATCCCATAGTGCGATATCTACCCCGGATATGAAGTGCGTAACGGCGCCTCCACGTCCTTGCCAAAAAGTAGACTGATGCAACTTTTCAGAAACGCGAACGGGCTCTATGGCGCTTTCACCTATGAGCATGGAGCGTAATAGATTTAGGCTTCCTTCGACAAGTTTGGCCGAGGTGTATACACTTCCAAGTCCGACTACACCCTCGTTTGTAATCACTTCGACAAGGGTGTGCAAATTATCTTGCTCTTCGTAGCCCTGATCCCACCCGCCATCCGGAGTNGCACCAACCAGAGGTAGAATTCGGATATCTTCAATTTTCATATCACACTCCTATTTATTAAACTGTCAGAACTCTTTAGAAATAGTTACCGTTTTTATATTGTTTTAGAAAGTAATAATAAGAAATAATAATGAAGTTGAAGTCGGGAGGACATATGCGTTTACGATTTTTATTCGTGTTTATGTTGGTAAATTTTTTTTGTTCAAAGTCAGGAGNCTGCATTGAAATACCGTTTAATCGTGGTGTAAATATAACAAATTGGTTGCAGAGCAAAGGTCCTCGCGAAATACACTTTACACGTTTTGGAATAGATGACCTGAGGGATATACGTGAATTAGGTTTTGATGTAATTAGGTTGCCAATAAACCTGCATTCCATGACGGAGGATTCATCTGATTATTCTCTCGATCCACTTTTTTTATTTTTTCTTGATCAGATTCTTGATTGGTGTGAAGAGTTAGGCCTCTATGTAATCTTAGACAATCATTCATTTNGTAATGATTTTCGCTCAGATTCTGGTATCGATAAAGTACTAATANGGGTGTGGAGTCAATTAGCGAGACATCTTAATGATAGGTCAGATTTTATAATNTATGAGATATTNAATGAGCCCCACGGCGTTGACGATTNAGTTTGGGGTAGAATTCAAGGAGANGTTATCGATACAATCCGGTTGGTGGATGANGATCGGGTCATAATTGTGGGCCCTGCTAATTGGAATAGTTTTAAAAATTTATCGCTTATGCCTCAATATTCTGATAATCGTTTGATTTACACGTTTCATTTTTATGAACCCTTTTTATTTACTCACCAAGGTGCGAACTGGGTTACACCTTCCATGGTTTCAGTAGTAGATATTCCCTTTCCTTATAAGTCTGAATCAATGCCAAGAGTTTCCCCCGAACTTGCAGGTACTTGGGTNGGTGCAGCCTATAGTAGTTATTATCGAGAAAGTAATTTATTACAGATTGAAGAGCAGTTGGATATTGCGGTGGAATTTGCTAAAATTCGANATGTCCCAATATTTTGCGGCGAATTTGGTGTTTTCAATAAAAATGCACCTCGCTCCGATCGCAACNGATGGTACAGNGTNGTGAGAAAGGCTTTTGAGGCTCGTGGNATCCCTTGGATTATGTGGGACTATAAGGGGGGGTTTGGGCTTTTCGAAAGGGACAGCAATGAATTATATGACCACGATCTTAATGTTGAATTGTTAGAGAATTTAGGTTTGACTGTACCGCCTCAAAGTTCATTGGAGCATGTGCCTTTGCAAGAGGGCATCGTATTGTATAGTGATTTTGTTTCTGACAATATAAATGTGTCAAATTGGTCGACGGGGTCCGTTGATTTTTTTTCCGATAATGATCCAGCTTTCGGAGATTACTGCATCCGTTGGAGTGAAGCAGAGCAGTATAATCATATTCGATTTGATTTTATTCCTGATATTAACCTCGATCTACTCGTAGAAAAGGGATATTCAATATCTTTTTGGGTTAAAGGTAGCGAACAAATTTCTAGTTTTGATATTCGTTTTTTAAATAGTGAGAATGACCAACTGCCTTGGAGGATGCGAACTATTATCGATTCTACAAAGGTTATTTGGAATGATGTTTGGCAGGAGGTCAGAATACCTTTATCTACATTTGTCGAGCATGGAGCGTGGAGTGGAGATTGGTTTGAACCACAAGGTTTATTTGATTGGTCGACGGTTGATTGTCTTGAAATAGTGGCGGAGCACCATTCGTTCAAAAGAAGCAATTTGTATATAGATGACTTAATGTTGGTATCGGCTCGTGAGACAGGTATTGATTCTATCCAGGAAGGGGTTTTTATAAACGACCTGCAGGAAAATATTCCAAATCCATTTAATTCAAGCACGTTAATTCGTTACAGCGTCGGGAGCCATAGTTTTGTTTCATTGCAAATATATAATGCACTTGGACAGAAAGTCTGTACTCTTGTTAGCGAAGATAAACCCACTGGNCAATATCAGGCAGTTTGGANTGGTCAGGATGACTATGGACGTGGGGTTTCAACGGGTCTTTATTTTTATCAACTGGAATTAGAAAGTTACAGGGGTGCAGGAAAGATGATCCTGTTGCGTTAGGGATGTTAGAGAAAGAAACGCATCGTTGGGTCCGATCGTATTAGTCGGTTAATGAATCCATTTATCATTAACTAAATCACCTATAGTTTTGACAAAATTTAATTCATGTTCACAATTCGTCTATTTTTTTATAGTTTTTTTTTTAGCGTTTGCAAATTCTTCTATAACGTTGATGCGTTTGCTGATGAATTGATATTTGATTCTGTATCTGATTGGAATAGTTGGAATTTTCCGGCTGAAGCGATAAGTATCACACCTGAAGGCTTAGTTCGCTCTAAACCGGTTAAGCGTAAAACAAACGCAGTTCTCGACGCCCGCCGTTATGGCGGCGGGATTAGAGCGGTTGGATCAAACCCAAGGGACGCTTCAAAAGTAATGGATGGTGATGAACGGAGTGGTTGGAGCCCTGACATTCAAAATCTTTCGACAGATGGATGGATAGAAATCGATTTAGGTCGTGCTGTTTCTGCCGAATGGATCGAACTCGTTTTCGACAGCAGTGCATCGTCGTTTGAAATATTCGAATTATTAGTTTCTAATGGCATGATGATGCGGGATCAGACACGTTCATTTATCAAGGATACTTTGGTTTACGGCGTAAAGAAACGTATAGCTGACAATAAGCGTCATAGAGTTCGTTTTTTGTTAGAAAAATCGGAACACTCGGTTGTGAAAAATATTCGTATTNAGGTTTTAAAGATGCATGAAGGTGGATCATTAACTGAAATTATAGTTCATGAATTTGGCAATAATTTAGTTTTGGAAGCATTAGACAGAGGGGGCGAGATAGATATTGCCGTTGAAGTTGAAAACCCACTTTCTATCAGCAAGGGGAGAGTTTTGGCAGCGGCTGACGGTTTAGTGACTACCTCCTGGTATCCTACTGGACGTGAGGTGAATTCCGAAGATACTTATGCCCATATCCGTATAGACCTTGGGGCGGTTTATCAAGTAGACCAACTTCGTTTGATAAGTTCTTTGGGTGGAACGTTTGATTTTCTATTCTATGAATTGGGGACCTCCGATGGATCTTTAGCTCCTGATAATACGTTAGTTTGGGCAAAACATTTTTCAGGCAAGCAAGACAATTTGCCTAGTGGAATAGGGTTAGTTGATCATATTTTTGGTCCCGTTAGTGCTAGGTATGTTCAAGTGCGGTGGAAATTTTGGGATAGCAATTGTCAGAATGGGCGCGATAGGAATATCGGTTGTTTCTCTACTGGGCGGACGGAGGAAATACAAATTTTTGGTGAGGGATTACCTAGAAGAATCTCTTTAAAGTCACCTCTTATTGACCTAGGTAGTGATAAGAATGTGTATGCTTTACACTGGGAAGCCAATGAAGAGCCCGGCTCCAGACTGGAGCTCCGATCCAGATCTGGAGATTATCTAGAGGAACGGGTAACGTTTTTTGATCACAACGGAAAGGTAGTGACGAAAAAAGAATGGAACCGCTTAATACCCTCATTCCGGGGTCGTATTGATACATCTGTTATTGCCGGTGGAGACTGGAGCTCTTGGAGTAGAGTTTATCAAATTTCAGGAGAAGATTTTTTGTCTCCCTCACCTACTCGATATATGGAATTAGAGGCACAACTCGTTTCGGACTCTAAAGGAATGAGCGCTGTAACCCTTGACAAGGTTTCAATAGACTTCTCCAACCCTATTGCCGACAAAGTAGTAGGAGAGGTTTATCCAAACCTTATTGAAGCCGGAATAGTTACTAATTTTTCTTATTATCTCAGAGCGGAGGGATGCCCCAATGGCTTTGATGTGGTTATCGTAGAATCTACGGAATCTATGAAATTTACAGACGTATTAATAAATACTGTTTCGACTAATGCTATTGTGCGCGATGTGAAAGGCGGTATAAATATTGTTTTTCCAAGAAGAATAGCACAAGGAGACTTAATTGAATTGAAATTTGAGTCGATGGTCTTTCAAAATGGCACAAAGATTGAATCGTTTATAGCAGAAACTGGCCAAGAAGGGAAACTTCGGCAGCGTGTTCAATCCGGTGATGCGTTTTCTGAGATTAATAGTAATACAAACGTGTTGGAAATATCTTCTACAGGTAAGCTATTCTCGAATCTAATTGTTGAGAATCGAATAATCACACCCAATGGTGATGGTATCAATGATAATCTTTTGATCTCTTTTGGTGTAATAAACGTTATGGCGTCCCGCAAATTAGTTTTTGCTGTATATGATCTAACTGGAAAGCTTCATTTTAAAATAGAAACCGAGACTACGGCGGGTTTGAGAGAGTTTGTTTGGGATGGAAGTAATAGTAGTGGTAAACTCGTTAGACCGGGTATGTATGTTGTTTGCTTATTGATGCAAGTAGATTCCGGCGATTACAGAGAAGAAAGAGTTCTATCCGTATTTTATTAGCAAAACCAGGTATTATTTTTTTTGTTAAACTTATGTTGTAGATAAAATAGAATTTGTAGTGTGGATAACTAAGTGGGTCTTATCTCGTCAGGACCACAGTTTCCTCTATAATTCCAGTCCCATCAACTTTATCTATGGTTTGGACATAAATTAGTTCAGTTTCTGACATCGATTCGATTTTATACGGATATTCGCTCGTGAGGTTGCCCGCTGTATCGGTAATTGAAAGTTTTGATCCGGAGATGAGCCATTTATACTTTGTTTCCCAACCTACATAATGGGCAGTTCCATCCNGANCAAAGGTTATATGTGGCTCATTGTAATAATTCCAGGTTCCCAATATGCCCGCGGAGTAATTTTCCTCTGGAATAATAATAGAATTTATTGTAGACGAAGTAATAATACCTAATTCATTACTATCGCCACAGCCGACCAATCCTACCAAAAACAAAAAACCGAAAATTTTATTCAAAACGTTTTCCATACAACTTCAATTTTGATCTGGTGAAACTGCCAGTGAAACTTATTTTATGTGGATCTAATAAATAATTAGGTGGACATTCATCATACTTTTTATTGGTTTAATGAAAAATATTCCAATTAAATTTGCAAGGTATTGGTTTGAAGAATTACAAAAATTCGACGACTCCTGCGTATTTATCCAAGAAAGGTGATTTATTATGACGAAGTTNCAGATTGGGTCTGATGAGAAGTCGATTTTAACGACAACGGTAGGATCTTATCCATTACCTGAATGGTTGGTTGCTCTTCCGAGCGAACAGGCTTTGATAGATGCAACACGGGTTGTTTTCAACAGTCAACGTCAGGCNGGTATAGACTTGCCAACGGATGGAGAACTTTATCGTTTTGATGTTAATCATCCGGATACNAATGGAATGATAGAATATTTTGTCCGTCCTTTGGGGGGAGTTCGAGCCGAGATTGGACGAAAAGATATTGAGGAATTCACTTCCTTACAAAGAATGAATTTTCGCTCTAAACCCGCTGCCGTTGTTGAAAGTGAATTGTCTTCGGGCTCGTTAAACTTATTGTCTGACTGTGTCCGGGCTGCTGAAGTTGCTGGCGGAGCATTCAAATTTACTATAACCAGTCCTTANATGCTTGCACGCACATTACTCGATCAATATTATGACGATTTTGAGCATTTACTGATGGCTATTGCTGACGTCTTAGCCGATCAGGTAAGGGGTTTACCTTGTGCTTGTATACAAATCGATGAAGCCAATATCCCTGGAAATCCAGATCACGGCCCCATCGCGGCAAAAGCAATTAATAGAGTCTTAGACAATATTGATTCCACGATAAATAAATCAGTTCATTTTTGCTTCGGTAATTATGGTGGTCAAACGATTCAGTCAGGAACGTGGGATGCCCTGCANGCTTTTTTAAATGAACTGCGTTGTGACCATCTAGTACTCGAACTTGCTCATCGTCCGGAAAGTGATGTTTCTGNNTTAGCGGGTATAAATTCGAAAATAGGCTTGGGAATAGGTGTAGTTGATATAAAAGTCAATCATATAGAGACTCCGGATGAAATAGCAAAACGTATTCAGAATGTGGAAAAAGTAGTCGGTCCCGGACGTGTAAAATTTATTCATCCAGATTGTGGTTTCTGGATGCTCAAACGTTCTATTGCAGATCGTAAGATTAGCGTGCTTGCAAAAGGCCGCGATCTCTTTTTAGGTTGTTAANAAAACAGGAAATACTCTGTTTCGAAATGCTCTTAACAGTATCTATCTTANTTTTCCTTATTAAGGTAGNCAGCAGCTTCTTTTGCAAAATAAGACAGAATCATATCTGCGCCCGATCGTTTAATTGCGGTTAACGTTTCAAGTATGGCCTGCTCCCTNTTTAGCCAACCNCGTTCCGCGGCTGCNATCANCATACCATATTCTCCGGATACGTTGTAGGCAGCAATTGGNATTTCAAATGTATGACGGACAGTTGAGATTACGTCCAAATAAGCNAGTGCGGGTTTGATCATAACAACATCAGCACCCTCCTCGATGTCTAGTGAGACCTCTCGTAGAGCTTCGCGAACGTTAGCAGGATCCATTTGATATGTTTTTTTATCCCCTTTTTGGGGAGTAGAGTTGAGAGCTCCGCGGAAGGGACCATAAAAACCGGAAGCATATTTTGCCGCGTAAGATATAATATTTACGTTTTGGAAGTCGTTATTATCTAACGCTTGGCGAATAGCTCCAATGCGTCCGTCCATCATATCCGAAGGAGCTACCCAATCAACCCCTGCTTCCGCGTGAACAAGAGCCATTTTAGTAAGGACATCTACTGATTCGTCGTTGGCTACGTCTCCGTTGATTAATAAACCGTCGTGACCATGTTCAGTATAGGGGTCGAGTGCGATATCTGTTTGTACAGACAGGTCAGGAATTTCCCTTTTAATGGCCGTAATGGCTTTTGGGATAAGACCATTCGGGTCATATGCTTGTGTGGCACGGTCGTCTTTCTTTGATGAATACCCAAATAAATTTACTGCGGGAATCCCTAATCGATATATTTCGGTGCATTCGCGGACCAATTCATCAATGGAAAATCTGTATTGTCCAGGCATTGTTTCTATTGGCTGGCGTTGGTTTTTACCTTCAACGACAAAAAGAGGCAGTATGAAATTTGAGGATTGTAGCCAAGTTTCACGCACGAGACGTCGGATACTTTCTGTACGACGCAATCGTCTTGGCCGATGGATAATCTCCATAATTAATAACTCCGCAAAGGTTTTGTAATGTTCGTATTGAGAATATTAGAGTATAGAGCCTTTATTTTAGCAATGTTAAATATGTTTGACGGTATCTTTTATCTGCATAGTTTCAATTCATAAGATAACATGATTCACTGGAATGCAAATTGGTTTACTATGATTTTAAAAAAACAGATCCACGTAAATTTGAGTTTGTTTTCGTATTGGAATATTTAAAAAATGTTTAAATACATGCAGGGAAAGAACATTCTTTTCGTCCCCTTGCTTATTGTAATGCATAATACTGAAGTGGGCGCCGCGACTCATATTGAAGAAGCTTTTAACTTGGGTCGTTTAGATCACCAAGCCTCTTTGTTATATACCTTACGGTGGGCGCGCGATTGGCGAGATGTTCCAGAGGAATTTCAGAAAAAACCGGATCGGCCTTTTTGTGGAACATCTCATGTCGTGGAAGCTGTCTCAGCAACTAGTGCGTTGGGACCTGATTTTGCGAAGAAGCTTGCAAAGCAAGTACAAAGAAGGCCTACCACTACTAACCAATTAGTGTCACCTAGCGGCCATTTTAGAGTACATTTTGATACGGTTGGCCATGATGCTGTAGAAAACATAGATGTTAATGCAAACGGAATACCTGATTGGATAGATGTTACTATGCATGTTCTCGATAGTACTTGGACACTACAAATCGAGACGTTGGGATACAATCCTCCACCCAAGGATGGTGGAAATGCTGGTGATGAGTACGATGTTTATATTGTCGATTTAGGTCGAGGAGGTGCGTATGGTTTTACCTATCCAGAGCGTTTTGGGAATACTTCACCAAGCTATTTGGAACTTGACAATGATTACACCAATTCGATTTACCAACAGACCCGGGGCACTGATGCGCTACGCGTAACCATTGCTCACGAATTTAATCATGCTATCCAGTTTGGCTATTATCAGGGCAGTGATGGTATTTGGTGGCAAGAGAGTACCTCTACTTGGATGGAAGAAGTCGCATATCCAGAAATAAATGATTACTTACAGTATCTACAAAGTTTTTTAGGTGCGCCGCATCGGTCTCTTTATTCTGGTAATCGTTTTGGCTCAGATTTTCATATATATGGATCATCTGTTTTTTCTCATTTTCTTGAAAACCAATATGGAAGAGGCGTTAATCGCCTCATCTGGGAAGAATTAGGTCGTCAAACAAACGCACGATTGGAGCATTTCAATCGTGTACTGCTTCAATTTGAAGCTGGTGGTTTTAGTCAGGCGATTGGTGAATTTGGAGTATGGAATTATTTTACTGGCGCACGGTTTCAAACTGGATACTACCCGGAAGGACATTTATATCCTTTAGTCCCGATTCATGATTTGATTTTAGATGAAAGTCAAAAGGAAATACAATTTGATGATGTGTTAGATGCTACAGGTACGAAATATCTTCGAATTCGTCCCGAATTACGATCGGGTGGGGTTCGTTTAAATTTTGATTCTGGGCGAGGTCAGTGGCAGAAAAGTTTATTGTTTGTTACTAGAGATTCTGTTAAAGTAAGATCTTTTATGCAGTCGGAAGAAAAGATCAAAGGGTGGGATCAATTTAGAGAGATTATTTTGTCGATAACTTCCAGTGAAGAGTCTGGTTTTGCGTATCCGTTTTCTGTCAAAGCTTTGTATGATCCCAGTTTGATGGATGGATCCGTAGCAGAAATTTCTACACTTTATCCTCCTAGTCCAAATCCATTTCATTCAACAGTTGACCCCTACATAAATTTTATCTTTGACTTAGATCACAACAGCACAGAGACGCGGATGGCTATTTTTTCGTTGGCTGGTGAGTTAGTCTGGAGTCAAGATTTGGGACCGATTTCAGCGCGTACCGGTCATAATGTCAAGTGGTATGGTAAAAGCAGAATGCAAGGAGTTGGTAAAGACGGGAAATTTATAGCTTCTGGTATTTATTATGTGCTGATTGAGACTGACCGTGAGCACATGTATCAAACATTTGCATTAATTTCGGACATATAGTAATTCTCCGATATAGATGCTTACTTACTATTAATTTTTTCCAAATCTACGAGAGTGTTACACAATTCTTTTCCACGGTCTGTCATGCCCAGATATTCTGTCAAATCTAATGATTTTTCGGTTATCTTATTAAACCACGGAGCATAATAGCCCGCACTAGTCATTATTCGGGGAGATGTCGACTTATTGGCAGTACCGCCATGCCAGCATCGTACGTCTCGTAAAATAGCTGTGCCAGCTGGGGCGCACACAATGGAATTTTTCCAGTGGGCAGGTTCCTCCTCAATAGGAGGTGGCCTTAGGCGGGTTCGCTGTGTGCCAGGGACAAATCGAATAGCTCCGTTATTTTCCGTGAAGTCTGTCATCAAAAAATTAATCACTATAAAAGGGGTCGGCAGGTCGTAAATACAGACTTGCTTTAATGGATCATTTAAAAGATCCCCTAAATCTGAATGTAGGTGTTGAATTTTTGCTCCCGGATGTGAGTAATCTCCACCGGCACCTGAACACTTATACTCGTTACTTTTCCATATCGAATTCAGTATCGGCAATGTTGTTGGAAGGTCTACCAACATTTTCCACTCCGGATGCTTAATTTGTTGCCCGAATGAATAACGTGCGTAGCCTCGATTAGCTTCCTCATAGGGGATTGCTAGTTTTTGCTCGGCGACGACACGATCTGCACCTGCTTGTGCAAAAGCCAGCTGTTGGTCGGTCAAACTATGAGATAGAGCTACGAAGCCGTCTCTAAAAAATATTTGAGTAGCCCTTTGAATGTTTGAGCATTCAACTATTTCAACGTCAAGCATCAAGTTACCGTTAATGGTTATAGAATCATTCTGTACGAAAAACGTTGGACTTAGGAATGTAATTTTTTTTCCCCCTAAGGTCTATTACATAAATTTTCAATCGTTATTCATAGTAAGTTTATTTAAACTTAGTAGCTTAACTCGGTTCAAAAGCCATCAATTATATTTTTTGTAATATTTACAAGGATATGTTAGCAGCCGGCAAGTATTGCGTTTAGCCTAGTAAGAAATTACCGAGTGGAGTCTATGTGAGATTTTAACTGAATGCTAATGAATCCGTTTTAAACTCTTGTTTTTGACGTAAATAGAATTATTATTAAGCCCCTACACTTTTTCTATACATACTTTACATTTATAACACCGCAGGAGTAACTTTATGAAATTTGAAACACAGTGTTTGCATGCCGGCCACGAGCCGGATGAAACAACCTTATCGCGTGCAGTACCCTTATATCGGACTAGCTCTTTTGTGTTCAAAGACACAGAACATGCTGCTAACTTATTTGCGCTCAAAGAATTAGGTAACATATACACGCGCATTATGAATCCAACTCAGGACGTTTTGGAGCAAAGGGTTGCTGCTCTTGAAGGAGGGGCTGCAGGGCTTGCTTTAGCCTCAGGGACGAGTGCTATTTTTTATTCGGTAATAAATCTCTGTCAGGCCGGAGATGAAATAGTCTCTGCGAATAATCTTTATGGTGGGACATATACTCAGTTCAATGACATTTTGCCTCAATTCAATATAAAAACAAACTTTGTCGACCCTGGTGATCCAGAAAACTTTGCAAACGCAATTACGCCTAAAACGAAACTGATTTTTTGTGAAACGGTTAGTAATCCTGCGCTAGATATTGTTGATATAGAGGCCGTAGCTGAAGTTGCTCATGCACATGGAATACCGTTAATAGTCGATAGTACGTTTACAACTCCGTATTTGCAAAAACCCATAGAACATGGTGCCGATATTGTGATTCATTCATTAACTAAGTGGCTTGGAGGCCACGGTAATGGTATTGGTGGCATAGTAATCGATTCTGGTAAGTTTGATTGGCAATCGGAGAAATTCCCTTTAATGACGGAGCCTGAGTCTAGTTATCATGGTGTTAGGTGGGCTTATGACCTAGGTCCATTAAGTCCTTTGGCTTACATACTACGAATGAGAGTGGTTCCTCTTAGAAATTTGGGGTCCTGTATATCACCTGATAATGCATGGAATTTTCTGCAGGGAATAGAAACGCTTCCCCTACGCATGGATCGTCACTGTGAGAACGCTAAAGCTGTTGCTGAATTTTTATCAGGCAATAATCATGTCGAGTGGGTTCGGTTCCCAGGATTAGCTGGAGATCCTGCGCATTCACTCAATGAAAAATATGTCGATGGGAAAGGCGGATCAATGGTGGTCTTTGGAATAAAAGGTGGGAGTGAAGCAGGGAGTAAATTTATAGACTCATTGGAGCTTTTTTCTCACCTTGCTAACGTTGGTGATGCAAAGAGTTTGGCCATTCATCCTGCCACGACTACNCATTCTCAGTTGGGCGAGGAGCAGCAGAAGGCAGGGGGAATTACTCCAGAACTCGTTCGCTTGTCAATTGGTTTGGAGAATTCTCAAGATATCATTGCTGATATCGATCAAGCCTTGGCGAAAGCTACAGTATAGGTGTTTTCAATTGCAAAATACTGAGATTATTGGAGCCGAGTCTATAAAGACTCGGCTCTATACCTTTGCGCAAGACCAGCCATTTAAGTTACTCAGCGGAGAGGAAATAGGTCCGATAACATTAGCATATGAAACGCACGGTAAACTCAATGCGGAACGTAACAACGCNATACTAGTTTTTCATGCCTTGTCTGGNAGTCACCATGTAGCTGGTTTTATGGAGTCTGTTCCCGGCGTGGGTGNCCGTTGGAATAAAGAGTGTCAGGTTGGTTGGTGGGATTCATTTGTTGGACCAGGTAAAGCAATAGATACTGAGCATTTTTTTGTTGTCTGTGCGAATTATCTCGGAGGCTGTTATGGTTCAACCGGTCCTAGCACTTTTCAACCAGATAGTCAGAATCCTTATGGTTCAAAATTTCCAAAGCTGAGTATCGCTGATGTGGTGGATTCGCAAATTGAATTACTTGATTATTTAGGTATTGATTGTTTGCATGCTGTGATAGGACCTTCGTTAGGTGGCTTAATGTGTCTGAGTTTGGCAACTCGTTATCCTGATAGAGTAAGTACTGTAATACCAATCGCTGCTAGCTTGCATGTTAAACCTCTACAGCTAATTCATAATTTCGAACAGATATGTGCAATAGAGCAGGATCCAAATTTTTTCGGTGGTGATTATTACGACGGAGAGCCGCCAGGCCGAGGTCTAGCGCTGGCGCGCATGATTAGTCATAAAAATTATGTATCATTAAATACTATGGAGGATCGGGCGGGGCAAGAGGTTAGATCGGCTAATACAGAATTTTCTTGGTATCCCGTGTCTAATCCACTNGAGTCATATATGCTCCACCAAGGTGGAAAGTTTATTGAACGTTTCGATGCAAATAGTTATTTACATATAGTCGGTATGTGGCAGAGGTTTAATCTATTTAAAGAATCTGGAGTAAGTGATATGAAAACNTTACTCCAGCGATGTCGTAATCAGCGTTACTTGATTTTTAGCATTGATTCGGATGTCTGTTTTTATCCGGACGCGCAGGAAGAAATGGCGAGAGAGCTTAAAGATGCTGATGTAACATGCATGCGAATAACAGTTCATTCGGAAAAAGGNCATGATTCGTTTTTGCTNGAGCCAGAATTATTTACCCCACATTTGGCTTATTCACTAAAGGAGTGATTGTTAGGTTCAGTCGTTTTCTGGACGAGGTGGGTTCCCCCAATGATTGTTGGCGTCTACACCACTCACAACAACGCCCTCGTTGTTCCAATTCAATAAGGACCTTACCTCTGTGGCTGCGTAACGCAATGTCAATCCTCCTCTACGACGGGAAGAAGAATTTTTTCCAGATCCATGTAAAAGCAAGTCAGAATGTAAGGAAAACTGCCCCGCATCTAAAATCACATCTACTGGTTCCCCAAATCTTTCGGCGTTGTCTACTGTTTGATTCAATACATTATCCTCACTTGGCTCGCTTGCTCTGTAATTTATGTGCCCCTCTGAGTGAGAGCCGGGAATAAACCTCATACAGGCATTTTCTCTGTCCGATCGGTCGATAGCCAACCAACATGTAACAGTTTTAGAAGGCGTTAGTGGCCAATAAGAAGCATCCTGATGCCAAGAAACAGCCTTACCATCTCCTGGCATTTTACAAAAGAAATGTGCACCCCAGCAAACGATATCGTTACCAATCAAATCACGCACATACCGAAGAATTCGNTCGTCTTTCGCGATATCATAGATCCGTGCATGTTTTACTTGTCCGGATATTATGGAGTAACTATCTGCTCCCGCAGCTTGTACTCGAGCNAAGAGGTTGTCAAAATATTCGCGAAGGCTTTCTGTTTCCTTTNTATCGGATCGATCTAATGGCATTAAAAAGCCATTCCGATTGAACTGACCTATCTGATCCTTGGTAAGGCTTATAGCATTAGTAGCACTACTTGGCACGAAGCTCAAGTCTCGAGTCATTGCATCAAGCATCTTTTGATCGGGCATAATGCGGCTTGTCATATCACGAAAACTTTTTTTACTCACAATCGTCCCTTTTTTTTAAAAAAAACAGTACTTTCTTGTCACGAATGGTTCTCAATTTTCCGGAAAAGATCTGCAAAAATAGCGTCGCGGTNTACTTTATTGGCCACTCTTATGGTATGCCTATTGGGGTCGATAACGTATTTCAATTGGTCTGTTAGAATTGGGCTATGAACGTATGAACTACTAACCCAATCTGGGTTGATAAGCCAGGCAGGAGCAGAAATATCCCAAATAACCTTAGACCAACCGAAGGGGTTATTCGCGTAATTTTTAAAGATATCGATTAGGTAATCACCTATTTCCCCTTTTTTGGATAGGTATNAATCTAATTCGCTNGTCGTCGTTATTAGGTGGGATGCTACCCCCTGACATGGAATTTGCAAAAGGGGTACGCCGCAATCGAATAAGACGCGCGAAGCATATGGATCTTGCTGAAGGTTGAATTCATGCGCTCTTTGTAAATGATGAGGTTGACCACCTAACCAAATTACAACAATGTTTTTAATAATTTCTGGTTTAAGTAGNATAGCGGACGCTATATTGGTTGCGGCTCCTATAGCCACAACGTATAGTGGGCTCTCCTCGGCTTGTGCTCGCTCAATTAAATCCTGAGCCACCTCGCTATCTTCAGCTTTTTGGTTCATCTCAAGGAATTGCTTTGATCCACGAGNTATCGTTCGCACATTAGGAATTTTCATTGTGTTAATTAGTCGCAATATTTCTTCGTAACTTTTTTCCATTCCGTCTTCCGCGCATTTTGAACGGTTGTTNTGAAATGGTGCAGGATAAATTGCCTCTAGTTCTAATTGATCTGTTGAAAGCAAAGATTGAACAATTGCAAATTGATCATCTATTTCGTTAAAGGCATCAGTATCAAGGATCATACGTACTGGTGATTTTGATGGTGGAGTAAGTCGTTCGATACGGAATTCGTCTGCAAGTAGTGGGAAGTTCATCTGGATTCCAATTTTTTAATTTATTTGAGATTCGCCCATATTAAAAAATTAATTAAAAGTTACGGATTTAGAAATTCTGTGGCTTTTACAACATTAAGGTTCGCAAAATAATGAAAAGCAGAATCTAATCGTGCCTGAATNGAATCATTTTTGGCATAGAGTTTTCGATGTGTATACAAAGAGTGGATTAATTTGAAGACTTGGCCGTCATAAGAAATACCTGAAAAATGTTGTAGCTCTTCAAGTAGGGTATAACCAAATCTATGAGTTGGTTCGATCATGGTGCCTTCGCCAAAATCATTCCAGGTTGCCAATTGTACTGCATCGACATCAGCCTCTTGAGCCATTTTTAGTGTTTGTGAAAAGGTCTCAGTTCCCTTGTGATCAATTTCCCAGTTAAGATGGTGNGACTCCCACCCACCTTCTTCATAGTAATCCCGAAATCCAGGATAGGCGATCCCCATAACCCAGTTCAGTGTAGGCGCCGAAATGTGGTAGTATTTCGATATTGATTTTAAGTGACCGGAATCTATCCAGGCGAACTCACCGAAAGAAGATGGTAGATCTTTAGACCGGTGCCAAAGGGGTATAAAATGGGGNATCGGTTGGAGAATATTTAGAAGNTCTTTCCAGATAAAATCAGATACAATTTGTCTGGGGCCGAAAACCAAAAGTAGAGGAGCACCTTCAATTTCTAAGTAATTTTGCGAATTGAAGTAATTATCTGAGATATACTGTAAATCTGCACGTGCGGCGTCGTGAGAACTGATTGAATCAACTCGAGCAACTTCTCTCGTAGTATAGTCCTCGTAGACAATGGCAAAACGCAGCCCGACGCAGCTAATTTTTTTTATAAGTGCTTCTGCGTTTAGTCTATTTGTTTGGTAATCAAGTATATCATGTGAACTTGGCCAATCAATTAGTAATCCGTCTATGCCAGAGAATTTCATAAGTAATAGGTGATATTCGAGGAGTGCGTCGTCACCAGTGTCATAGGGGCCGATCAAGGGATAATAATGTGAAGCAATTTGACGTTGACCGTTTCTCAAGATCTTTTCCGGATTTTGGTTGGCCATTGTCCAGTGTAGACCCCATTTTTCGGTAACGTTTTTTGGTGCATCAAACCATGGCATATAATGGACAAAAATAGGTAATGGGTTGTTTTTTTTTACTTTAGGTATTTTTTTTTTGATAGTGGATTGCCCCATAAGGGCCAAGGCTAAAGGAAAAAGTATTGTCAAAAAAGTTACCAGTGAGATTTTCATTTTTTGCATATAGAACAGAATAAGTTGAAAATTATCGTCATGCTTTAGTGTTTAATTTCTTGATTGCCCATTCTTTTAATGGAATGTCTTCTGGTTTAGGTCGCCAGTAGCGGGAAACAGGGAAAACTTCGGGATCATCACCTGAATAGTTTTTTTGGCCTGAACCTAACTCGCCTAATAATTGTAGCTCTATTGGCGAACAATTCGCCAATAGAGCTGAGTGTTGATGATCAAAATCTGATGGACGCATCCAACGGGGATGATAGCCAAAATAGAGACATTTGCGGGTCTGTTTTGAATAGTTTGGAGATACACAGTGATAAAGTGCTGTTCGCCAAACGAGTGCACTTCCAGGACGTACATTTACTTCAACAATTCGATCGGGATCTATAATTTTTTGACCTTTGAACTTGACCCATGGGTCTGTTTTGTGACTTCCCCTTGCTATACAGATCGCCCCACTAAAATGATCCGACAGGTCTGTTAGGTAATATCCGATCTTCATTTCCATGTAAGGAGGCATTCCATTTTCGATTGGCCATCCGAAGTCGGGTTGATCTGAATGCCAAGGAAAAAAGCTTTTTGTACTTCCTAAATCTACGGAATTATGATCTCTTTTCATTGGAGGTCTGATGTCCATATGGGATGTCCTCAATTGTATATTGTAGCCAAAAACATCGACAGCTATACTTAGCATTTTTTCATGGATCATCAGTGATTTAAATATTGGATCAACTGAAACTATGTTTCGCATTTGGAAAGGTGCACCAGAAGATAGTTTACGCTCGTGTTTATATTTAGTATACAATCGATCTACGACCCGCAATAGTTCGTCTATGTGGCTTGATGTTAAGGCATTAGGAAGAATAAAAAAACCATCGGTATCAAATTTTTCCTGCTGCTGTTCGTCTACTACGAGCTTCTTTTTTAGTAAACTGTTCATACATTACACTCTGCCAATTAGAGATCTATTACACAGATACCTTATAAAATGATTTTTGTGCATAGATCTAAAATGATTATTCAAACACACTTTTCTAGTTTTCAATGTTACGTTATTAAACAATATAATAGAACACGACAACAAAATGACAAACGGATCCAGCGATCACAAATAAATGCCAAATCTCATGAAATCCAATAAAACCCGGTAGTGGATTAGGTTTCTTTGTTACATATACAATCGTGCCAAGGGTAAACAATAGGCCTCCAGCTAATAACCAGAAAAACGCACTTCTTGGCATATTGTTTATCATTTGTTCAAAAGCTAAGCAACTTAACCATCCCATAGATAGAAAAATACTAGTTGTTAGCCATCTAGGTTTATTTAAGGTGGTTAAGCTTAGGAGAACTCCGATAGTTGAAATTACCCAAATTATCACTAACAGCTCTTTTTGGTAAAACCCGGTAAAAAAATAATTGCAAATTGGAGTGTAGGTGCCCGCGATAAGTAAATAAATACTTGAATGGTCAATTCTTCTCAGATAGTTTGTCAGGTATAACTTTGAATCTACTAAATGGTATGCTGCACTTGCTAAAAAAGCAAAAATGAGACTTAAGCCATAGATGATTTTTGCTACCGCTTGACCGCTGTTGTCCTCCAATAATAAAATTGGAAAAAAAATGGAATAAGTTATCATTGAAAAAAGATGACTTAAGCCACTGAACGGTTCTCGCAACGAAATACCACGTAATTTGTATCTTCTTATGGGTTCGAGCATTTTAAAAAAATGACCTTAATTGTTGAGAACTGAACTTATTTAAATCGTCGGAAAATTAGTGGGTATAGTCGATGTCGGCAATATTATACCTGCTATCTATTCGGCTTGATGATTTGTTTCAATGTCGCTATTATTTTACGTCCTAGAAAGCATGTAAGTCCTGTATAGTTAAAGACTGGAAGATTGTGTATGGAACAAGCTGAACAAGACAAACGTCGAATTTCCTGGTATAGGACGAAAGTCGATCGAAAGGTCTTAGCAGAATTAAATCAACGCAGTGATATTTTGGGATCTATTCAGACTATAGGTTACTTAACGACATTGGTTGCTACAGGTACTTTAGCTTGGTGGACAACTTTGCATAGCTCGTGGTATTGGTGTATCGCTGCGTTTTTTCTGCATGGTACTTGTTATGCTTTCATTATTAATGGCTTTCATGAATTAGTTCATAGTAGCGTGTTCCGAACCCAACAGCTGAATGTATTTTTTCTTTATTTGCTAAGTTTTTTGGGTTGGTACAATCCGATACATTTCTGGGCAAGCCATACCGAACATCATAAGTATACGTTACATCCTCCGGATGATGGAGAGGTTGTTCTACCCGTTTATTTGACATTTAAAGGTTTTTTACGCGGAGCATTTTTTGACCCAAAAGGTGCATACGAACGAATATCTGGAACAGTTCGTCGTGGCTTTGCAGGACATCTAAATCCAGGTTGGGATCAAATTTTATTTCCTGCCGAGAATGAAGAGGGGCGAAGAAAGCTTTTCCTTTGGGACCAGGTCATGACGCTGGGTCATGTTTTGCTCGTACTTGTTGCTATTTCCATGGGATGGTGGCAACTGATAATGTTGGTGACACTTGGATCGTTTTATGGTGGTTTTTTATTTTTGTTGTGTAACAATGCGCAACATATTGGTTTGTCGGATAATGTGGAAGATTTTCGTCTTTGTACTCGGACCATCATTCTGAATCCCGTAGTTCGGTTTTTGTACTGGCACATGAATTTTCACATCGAGCATCATATGTATGCAGCTGTGCCTTGTTATCGTCTGGGAAGACTTCATCGAGAAATGTCTTACGACCTTCCTCCTACGCCGCGTGGTCTCATTTCAACATGGCGTCATATAATCGAAATTCTTAAACGTCAACAGGAAGATCCTGACTATCAGTTCAAGCCTACGCTACCTAATGTTACCGCTTAACGGACGACTATTGACCGATAATCATTCCCAGTCTCCTGCTCCGTATTTAACTTCTTGGTGCAGTTTTCCGGAGTAGGCAGGAGATTAATGCTCCTAACAAAGGAAAGCTAGCAGCAGCAGCAAAGGTAAAACGGTAAGCTTCGATTACACTAGCTCCTGCATCTAGTTCCAGTTGTAGAAGTACGCCGGTAAGTGCAGTACCGGTCGCAGCACCCAAAAATCGAAACATTCCATACAAGCCTGCAGCAGCTCCTGTTTTTAATTCCTCTACGCTACTCATTACAATCTTATGAAGTGTTGCTAACATCAATCCAGCAGAAAATCCATGTAGGCTTAGTGAAAAACAGATATACCAAATGGACGCTTCTTTTGGAAACTGAGAAAACGCAATTAGGGTCGTACTCTGTCCTATGAGACCACAAATAACTAACCATCGACCATCGATTCGATCTGCTAAGCCACCAGCTATTCGGACGACGAGGGTCATTGATCCAGCTCCAATCATGAGTAGTCCTCCCAATTTGACTATGGGAATACCTTTGACATCAACTAAATACAGGGGAATTAAGAAACCGATGCTACCCATAGACACCATTCTCATAGCAGCTGCAAAAGTTCCGAGCAAATATGTTCTATTCTTGAATAATTCCTTCGGTAAGAAGGGGGCAGAATAATAATATACTCTCAGAAGAAACATGATCATTAGCAAGGTCGAAGCGACGATTAACCGAATGTCTCTCATCGCGTCAACACCAGTGATAGGGCCGCTTGATAAAAAGAAAATAAAAGAGCACGCTGCTCCAGCTAAGAGTAAAACACCTAACCAATCGAAATTATATATCAGAGATGACTTATTAAAGGAAAAATCTATTTCGGTTCGCGGGATTGTTCGGCTTATAACAATCAGGCCTATAAGACCACTAAACAAAGGCGGAAGAAAAGCAGCTTCCCAGCCCCATTTACTTATGATGAATCCGGCAAGAAGAGGTCCTAAAAATCCAGTTAGTGGGCCGACGGTGCTCCACGTGCCTAACATCAAACCGCGCTGTTGCGGAGGGAATAATGAGGTTATAAGGCTTATACATATCGGCATCATTCCTGACAGCCCGAACCCTTGGATTGCACGTCCAAGTAGAAGCTCAGGAAGTTGAGTGGTTTGTAAAACAATTCCAGTACCCGAAGTATACATTGCAATACCAATTAGTAATAAACGCCTGCTTCCAAAGTGGTCACTTAGTCGTCCAAGAACCGGCATTAACATCATAAAAGGCAATGTAAAAGAAACATCAATCCATGCTGCCACATCTGCGGTTAATGCNAATTGATCTCGGACCACCGGAAGTGCAACTCTCGACATTGTCGACAGTAACGGCATGAGCATAGCCGGAAGCATAAGTCCAGCAAAAATGGCCCGATGGCTTTTAGATATTTCGTCTAATGGCATATGATTTAAAAATATACTTTAAGTGTCTTTATATATTAGTTGTTTTTTCTAATCTTGATAGATTTAGTTATGTATATGGTTACAAATGAAACCCTACGTTTCCGTTTCTTTCCGTGTAGNGCCACGTTTTTTATAATTGTCTTTTATAGTTTCTATTTTTCAGAAAGCATACGTAGGAATTTTTAGAAATATGATGGAAAACTACTCATCCTAATTCGGGAGAATCGTGTATGTTAACTCGGGAAGGTTGTAGCGAAAGGCAAGAAAAGCTACGTAAGCTACTTAGGGATCAAAAGATTGATGCGATAACCCTTGTACATCCGCTGGAGATCTATTACTTCACCGGAATGTTACTCCCTGAACAGTTTCCAGGGCAACCTGCTCTGTTATGGGTTGATGCACATGATGATAGTTTTCTAGTTGCTCACTCTGATGACCAAAACCCGTTGGTGAATAAAACCTACCTGTATCAGAGTAGTATCGGGGGTACGGTAAATTCTTATCTACGCGAACAGGTAAGTGAGTTGGTTGTGGACTGTCTTAAAGATCGTCATTTTGGCCAGGTAAGAATCGGCTACCAACGTGAATTTATGCCGAATATTTTTTCTCAATCTATTGAAAATGGTTTAGGCTTTGCTCCTGAATGGGTAGCTATGGACAAATTTCTTTATCAGATGCAGGAGATTAAATATGATGATGAACTACAATTGATNCGAAAAGCAATCGAAATCGACTTGGCTGCCTATACGGCTGCCCAATCTGTTATCAGGCCGGGAGTTAATGAGTTGGAGGTTTTAGGTGCTGCTCAACAAGCAGCTCATTTGGCTGCCGGAGAAAAAGTTTTTCACGATGGGGACTACCGTTCGGGCGAGTTAGGTGGCTTTGCNAGAGATCGAAAGATAGAAGAAGGCGAGCTTTACATAATTGATGCTTGGGCTATTTATCGTGGTTATTGGTCAGACTTGTGTCGGACGTTTTCTGTAGGTGAACCAACAGATATCCAAGAGTCTATCTATGAACACATACGATCTTTTCACGATCATATAGGTACTTATCTTCAACCGGGTAAGGACAGTCGCGAGTGTGCACGAGCGATGGATGAATACATCCGCCAACACCCTGCCCTGAGCAGTGCTGGTTTAGGACATCATGGTGGTCATACNATCGGCTTGCGTGCTCATCAAATGCCGGATGTTAATCCGACGCGAGGCGGCAGCTTTCAGGTGGGTCAAGTTGTTTCTATTGAACCTGGTTCATACGTTCCCGAGGCTCAAGCGGGTGTACGTTTGGAAAATATGTATCTGATAACAGATGATGGACCAGAGAATTTGTCCGTTTATCCCATGGATATTCGTCCAAGNNCATGATAGANGCATTTCCGGATCATAACGATATTCTNACGTTTGCGGCNCAATTGAGTAAGGAGGCTGGTTTNGTTGTTAAAGAAGCCCGGCAAAAAAATGAGCTGGATATTGGTTATAAGGATCATATTGAGCTCGTTACTTCAGCAGATATAATGGCTGATGAATTAATTTGTTCATCGTTGAAAGCAAGATATCCTGACCATTTTATTTTATCAGAAGAATCTTCTCCTGGCGCAACAGAATCCAAAATTCTTGAAGGTCCGACATGGATAATTGATCCGATTGATGGAACCGTCAACTTTGCATACAATCAGCCTCAGGTGGCAATATCAATAGCATTTTCTTATCGAGGGGTAGTAGAAGTTGGAGTAGTTCATTGCCCATTTTTGGATGAAACCTTCTCAGCAATTCGGGGAAGAGGTGCTTTTCTAAACGGCGAAAAAATAAAAACTCAGCCATGTGAGAACTTGGAGCTTGCACTAGTTGCAACGGGGTTTCCTTATCAGCGAGNAAGTCGTACGATGCTTATTGAACGTTTGAGTAGAGTCCTGAGTAAGTGTCGCGACATTCGTCGTTGCGGTGCCGCCGCTATAGATATTTGTTGGGTTGGTATGGGTAGAATAGACGCATACTTCGAGACAGTTCAAGCGTGGGATCTTGCAGCTGGATGCTTGGTTGCACGTGAAGCCGGTGCGAAGGTTGGGCATTTGAGTCCAGTTCCTGAAGGTGTGTATAGTGATTTATGGGGAAAGGATTTAGTTGTTGCTTCCCCGGCGATTTATGATGACTTATTTGCTGTTCTAACGGGTTAAATATTTGACTNCCATTTAATTTTGAGAGTACAAAAAAATAGGAAAAACAAATGAAAATTAGTGATGTGAAAACTTATCCTACCTGGGTTGGCGGGCGTAATCAACTCATTGTAAAAGTTGAAACAGATGAAGGCGTATACGGTTGGGGAGAGTCTGGTTTATCCGGTAGGGAATTGGCTGTGGCCGCTGCTGTGCATCATTATCGCGAGTTTTTGATTGGCCGTGATCCCCGGCAAATAGGGGCATTATGGCAGGAAATGTACCGGAGTCAGTACTTTGAAGGTGGGCGGGTTTTAACCGCTGCCATATCGGCGATAGATATTGCTCTTTACGATATAGCTGGTAAAGCTCTTGGGATTCCTGTCTATCAACTATTGGGCGGTAAACAGCGTGATCGTGTACCGTGTTTCGCTACTACCGGTGCNGATAGCGCTGAGAAATTGATAGACAATTGCAAGGAACTCATACAGTTAGGTTGGGATGTGATAAGGTTGGGAGGGGCATCTGGGAGACGAAAATATGATGATCCTTTAGTCTACGAACCACGAGAAACCATTGGGGTCACAGCTGAGTGGTTTACGAAGTTACGCGATGAAATTGGTCCCGATCCGGTGCTTGGTATAGATTATCATCATCGATTATCGGTAGCTGAGGCTGCCTCATTTTGTCAACGAATGCCTTCGGGTACGTTAGATTTCATAGAGGAGCCTATCCGTGATGAGTCACCAGAGGCTTACGAAAGTTTGCGCACGATGGTGGATATTCCATTTGCTATTGGTGAAGAGTTCGCTAGCAAATGGCAGTTTTTGCCTTATATAGAGCGTGGAATTACACAGTTTGCGCGAATAGACATCTGTAATGTGGGGGGCTTTACGGAATCAATGAAGGTTGCAGGAATGGCAGAAGCGCATTATATCGATCTGATGCCTCACAACCCACTGGGTCCAATTTGTACGGCGGCTTCTGTCCACATGGCGGCTGCTGTTCCTAACTTTGCGTGGCTAGAGCATCGNGTGACCCCGGGAGAAAAGAGTTCCTCGCAAGACAATGATCTTTTTCCAACGCAGGTGGAATTAGAGGGTTCAACACTNATTGTTCCAGAAGTTCCGGGTCTTGGTGTTGACTTTGACGAGAAATTGGCTGGCAGCCAGAAATTCAAATATTGGGAAGCTCCCCATTTGAGGCGACGCGATGGATCTTACACAAACTGGTAATACAGATACGGTAATTTTATGGAATTATTAAAGCGTCGTATTGAGAATCGACTGGACGAGATTGTAGAGCTACGTCGTAATTTGCATCAGTATCCTGAACTCGCGTACTCTGAGAATAGAACGGCTGAGACAATAATCGAAAAGTTAGAAAATTTAAACGACTTACACCTGCAAAAGGGTTTAGCAGGAACCGGAATTGTCGCGACGCTCGGGGGAGATTTAAGTGGGCCGTGTCTTGCATTGAGAGCTGATATGGACGCTCTTCCAATAAGAGAAGAGGGAGAAAAAGCCTATAAATCCAAAATAGAGGGTAGGATGCATGCATGCGGGCATGATGGCCATATGGCGTGTCTTGTTGGGGCGGCGATGGTGTTGAGTGATTTCGTGGATGAGTTGAAAGGGCCAGTGAAGTTTATATTNCAGCCTGCAGAAGAAGGTGGTGCCGGAGGTAGAAGAATGTGTGAAGAGGGTGTCTTGGAAAACCCGTCAGTTGACGCGATTTTTGGTCTGCATGGTACACCTGATTTGCGAATAGGACAAATTTATTTACGTAGTGGTACTATGTTAGCTAGTGCAGATGAGTTTTCTATAGAGGTTGAAGGTCTCGGTGCTCATGCAGCATTTCCACATCAGGGTATTGATTCAGTTTATGTGGCTTCACAAATCGTAGTAGCTCTTCAATCGATAGTTTCCAGGAACACAGACCCATTGGATAGCGTAGTAGTAACTATTGGCAAGATTTCTGCTGGATCTACCAGTAATGTTATTCCACAAACTGCTGAGCTTTTGGGAACTGTGAGAGCTCTCACGCAGAGTAATCGGGAGGAGACATTTTCTCGTATGAAGCGTGTTGTAGAGCACACAGCCAGTGCCTACGGAGCTCGGGCAAAGTTGGTTATTCATAAAGATGGTTACCCTCCTACCGTTAACGATTCTAATGCACGATCTGTTGTTGAGCATGTGGTGAACGAAGTCCTTGGAAAAAGCATTGATGCTGTTGAGTTAGACCGTCCTATTATGGGTGCTGAAGATTTTGCATTTTACGGTCAGCATGTGCCGGCGTTTTTCTTTGCTTTGGGATTGCGGGATGAACATATGAAAGATTATCCGATGTTACATCAACCAAATTTTGATTTCAATGACAACGCTTTATTTTATGGGATTAAAATGCACGTGGCGATTGCTCGCCTGTTTGGTTCTTTTTGGACAGTTACTTAGGCACTTTTGGCGTTCGAGAAAACATTATCCATTGGTTGATAATTCAGGTATTTTCGTGTTGGTTCTAAATCCCACGCCATACCGGTGTTATCTGACATTCCGTTTACTATAATTGAGTTGTATGGCCAGTTATTGCATTCTGCTTCGATAGCTCGTTGGAAAAGGTGACAAAAGTCTCGATTTGAAAGCCACATTTGTTTGAACCATAGCTCTGTGTCGTTTGCTGCGGCGAGATCTTGTTTTAGGGTAGGCGTTCCGCTTGCAGATAATGTAGATCTCTCGTTGGCTCCTGGTTGGCACCATCCAATACGAATCGAAACGAAGGAAGTCGAATTTGCAGCGCGTTTACCCAAGAAATTGCACAATCGTTCGCCCGCCCACTTCGCCGCAGCATACCTTGTTGAATCGATTTGCTTGTCTCCCGAATGCCATAATGTGCCAACGCCGGGGTTGAGGTCTGGACCCAACGATCCTGGTGTCATTCCGTCTCCTTTATACTGACCCATGACGTGGTTTGATGTAGCGAAAATATATCTGTTTGTGAGAACACTTTCTTCCGCTGCGTGGGCGGTATTTAGGTTCATTATCAATGAATTATCCGCATCCAACCAAGACGCATCAGGATATGGATTTTGGGCGGCAAAATGCACCACCACCTCTGCTCGATCAAAAGCAGACCGCCATCTTAAATCTTCCCAATCTTCTAACTCACATTCAACCCATTCAACGTCGATCTCGCGTTTACCGGCACAATCGAGTAATACGGACTGGTGCGTCTTGTCAGCGGGTTTTTTATCTAATGCTATCAAGTGTTTTACTTGACTGTTAGCCGCCAAGTGCAAGAGTAACTTGTTCCCAAGGTTGCCCAGTGCACCTGTAACGGCTACGCTATTGACCTTACGGGACATTAACTTTGACTAATCGCTGCGAATTTAATACAAACCGGACGTGGAACATGTGCGACCTCACCGGTTGATGCCAGCATCCCAGTTTCAGGATTTATTTTAAACGTAAAAATATCACCAGTGTCTTGATTTGCTGCTAGCAGAAAAGTACCGGACGGATCAATGCCAAAATTGCGTGGGTTTTTTCCTCCGGTCGCTACGTGCCCTATCACCTCAAGTTCGCCGTTGCTTTGGTCTATGGCACAGACTACTAAACTATCGTGCCCTCGATTAGACCCATATAAAAATTTACCGTTGGGATGTACGTGGATGTCTGCAGTATGACTGGTGCCAGTAAAATCTGATGGTAAGGTCGGAACAGATCCGGTGGGATCTAAGGTTCCAAGATCTTCGTTGTAATTGTAGGAAACAATGGTGTTTCCAATTTCATTAATAACATACGCGTAGTGGTTATTTGGATGAAAATCGAAATGGCGCGGACCCTGACCCGGCTCCACCGATTGGTAAGGCTGCGAGTTGGGTTGTAGTTTTCCCTTTTCCAAGTCAAGATTATAAATCATAATCTTATCCATGCCCAAGTCAGGCGCGTAAGCATAACGGTTATTGGGTGCGATCATGATAGAATGGGCATGTGGCTCTTGTTGACGGTCCGGATTGACACTCGATCCCTTGTGTTGGATGAAGTCACTTGCCTCGAGAAGTGCTCCGTCGTCTTTTGTTGGCAGTACCGCTACGCTTCCTCCTCCATAATTGGCTACCAAAACATATTGTCCTCCAGCGTCTACGCTCAAGTGGCACGGTCCGGGACCGACGGTAGATTCTGTATTGATATGTTTTAGCGAGCCATCTTCTTGATTTATGGAATAGGCTCCTACAGCACCTCCCGGTTGCCCGTTTGTTTCGCTCACCTCGCCTATTGCGTACAAAAAGCGTCCGTCTGGAGATAGGTCTAAAAATGAAGGGTTTTCCACCTCTCCGTGCGAGCTTATCTGAGTTAAAGCTCCCGTCGACATATCTAGCTTGTGTGCGTAAATACCTTCGCTGCCATCACCTGAATATGTGCCGATGTAGATACGGTAATTATCCATCTAAAAAAATCTCCAATCATTGCGTTGAGTGAAAAACATATTTGTCTAATTCTTTAAGTTAATCCGGTTTATTTCCTTCTATTTTAATTTAGCGCCAACTGAATTTCCGGTTACGCTTTATTTACGCGTCATGCCTCTTGTGAAAATTTTTCCGCCGATAATTTTATGAACGGGCTTCCCATCTATCGTCTGTGTCCTTGCAAAAAGTTGCCCACATTTTTGGCATTTTCCGTCCCCCTGTGTTTGGTCTTGGGAGATGCGATCCATGATGCATTTTACAAGTCCGCCGTTGCCCCCTTTTCTGTATTTATATAGTAGGGTCTTGCAACCGGCGCAGTGGATGGCGATGGTTCGGATATCCTTCCTGGCCATTAAACAGATTTTACATCCGGAAAAAGATCGCCCTCCAACGGATCACCAGGACGAAGCCCCAGTGGGTCGGTTACAACGTGATTTTTTTCGACATATGTCGTGGTCTGATCCATAAAGATAACTACGTGAGCAACGCGAGGCTCGTCGGTTTCATTTGGGGTGGCCATGTGAGCACATCGAGCATGGTGATAGGTACAATCGCCGGCTTTGAGTGGCAGGGTCACCCGTTCTTCGTATTCCAACTCTGGGCATTTCGTAAAAAGGTCACGTTTGTCTAAAAGATTTTGTGCAGTAAGCTCTTTGTGATTATGCGAGTTTGATATAAAGCTCATACATCCGCGCTCAACAGGTACGTCGCACAATGCAATCCACGCGGAGAGTGCATTGGGAGAATTTGAATGTGGCCAGTATGGTTGGTCCTGATGAAATTCTGTGGCCACTTCATTTTGGGGTTCTTTGATTAAAATATGATCATGCCAAAGCCGCATAGGAGCTCCCGCTAATTTTTGTGCAATGGCTCCCACGTTTGGGTGCAGGGTCAGTTCACTCATGTCTTTGTGTTCACGCCAGACGTTTACGTGCTGACTAAAAACAGGGCGAATTTTATATGGGTCAGATTGTTTGCTTGCGTTTAACGCGGCTATTCGAAAACTTTCTGCTTCGTCCTTGGTGATTACGCCAGGTATGCGCACAAATCCGCGTTGACGGAAGAGCTCAATGGTTGACTTGTCAAGCGTTTTGGGCGTGGTTTGTTGCATCAAATTCTCCAATAAAATAAAGTAGGTTGTAGTTAGTTAAAGTGTGAGTCTGATGCGTGCATCGCGCCTAACCCTTGGCCATGTGTCATCCGCATGAGTTCTTTTTGTCGTTGGGTCAAATTATTGAACCACTCTTTTGGAAATCCGTCATGGGGATCGAGCTGAAATAATAGCATGTGCTTTCTATAGTGTCCGAATAAGGCATGACGGTTTCGGTCACTTGTATTGGCACCACCCCCATGCCAACATTGTCCATTAAACACTATAACGCTTCCGGCAGGAGCACTTGGTTGAACAATATGTTTGACGTTAAAATCAGGTGGAGGCTCAACTAGACCGCTAAGGTGCGAGCCTGGTACTACCCGGGTGCCGCCCATGGTGGGACTAAAATCATCCAATAGCCATACGGTGTTCATCATTACTGGGCTATCCATATTTAGCATCGTTGCTGGGATGTCACTGTGTAATTTTTGGTAGTCATCGCCAGGTCGAACTATCCGGGAATTCAAACTGCCGAGGATCATGGATTTATCTAGAAAGTGTTCAAGGATAGGAAGAGTTCGTGGATGATCGATACATTGATGAAAAATGGGATCTAGTGTGGGAAGATTCGAAACGTGTCTAGCCGACCCTCGATGTGCATGTTCAGTTCCTACTTCTTGCTCGCAGCGAATAAGTGATTCTCGCATCTGATTCGCAACTTCAGTACTGACCACTCCATCTAAAATAGTGAATCCGAATATTTTTATTTCCATGATACATTGTTCAATTTCATTCATCTTAAATCTCCTGATAGCGCATAAAAGATCATTCGCAGAGCAAGTATAGTTATCACAATTCTCAGTAGTTTTTCAAACATATGTTGAGGAAGTTTTCCCCGAAAAAAAGTTCCAACATAAGCCCCCAAAGTTACTGCGATCATCATAACACATAAAGCCTTCAAATGTGTTACAAACGAAAAACTAATAAAACTGAATACTAACACTTTTAGCAAATGTGTGGCCGTCATCAACATTCCGTGAGTTGCTACCAGGTGGTCCCGGGTTAGTCCTTCTCTCAGAAGAAAGGCGTTGGTTAGAGGACCAGTAACTCCTATGAAGAGAGAGAGGAATGTCTGCGTTAGACCCATGGAAAAAAATCGGCCGGGAACAGGATATATTTTTACTTTTTTCGGTGTCCAGGTGAATAAAAGAATGAAGCTCCCTAGCAATATTGGTGCATAGGAGGTAGGTATCTGATTAAGGAACTGCTTTCCAATTGAGGCACCTAAGATGCCGCCGGCAACAAAAGGAAGAACGAACGACCATTTGACTTGCCTTAAACTAAAAATAGTTCGACTGGCATTGGCTGTGAATTGTACCGCGCCATGAATGGGCACAACAGCCGAAATGGGAAAGAAGATCGGCATGATTGAAATCAGTAGGGTGCCACCGCCCACGCCAATCACGGCCGTAAAGATAGATGTGAAAAAGCAAACGGCGAATAGAATAAAAAGTTCCAATTAAATTATCGATCGAGTTTAACCGTACAAAACATCCTCAGCATAAGCGAAGAGAGCAGGGCTACCTCCGGTATGAAGAAAGATAATAGGTTTATCATGGTCTACCTCACCGGTCTTAATGTGTTCGAAAAGAGCAGCCATTGCTTTACTCGTGTATACTGGATCAAGTAAAATCCCCTCGGTTCTTGCCACAGTGCGTATAGCGGCTAATCCTTCTGCCGTAGGAATTCCGTAGCGTTCGCCTACATAGCCGTCATCATTACTGATTTGATCTGGTTTTATCTCTACGTTGAGTCCAAGGCGTTTTGCTCCATTGTTTGCCATAGATGCTATATCATGGTGACGGTGGGTAACATTATTGAGTGGGCAAAACCCTCGCACTTTTATTTCACTATTTAAATGGGCCAACCCGAGTTCAACACCAGCCTGGGTTGTATCAAGAGCTGCCATGTAAATGTATGATGGAGAGATGTTAAGTGTGCGACATTGCTGATATATTTCCAAGGCTGATTCAGCATAAGCGATAGCATCTAAATCGACCGTATCCTCCTGTCTGGGCCAGTAGACAGATTTCCCTTCTTTTCTAAGTTTTTCAATTTTCTGCTCGATAGCATGTTTTTGCGAGGCATGGTCAAATTCTTCGATAATGCTCACGTGTGCTCCAAGCAAACGTTGCAAAAGGTTGTTTCCTTGCTGATCCATTTTATCGACCGCCCGAACGGGTCTTAAAACTAAATGCAGTTCCAGACCTAACTTAGCACAGGCTGCTGCTAACTGGCGACAATAATTACTTTGGACTGCAGAGCCGGCTACTATGGTGTCGGCACCTTTTGACAATGCGTCTGCCAGAGAAAATTCAAACATCCGCGTTTTGTTTCCCCCGACAGCCAAACCGGTAAGGTCGTCTCTTTTTATGTAAATGGGAGGTCCACTTAAACTTTCACTTAAGCGTTTAAGATGTTCTAATGGCGTAGGACGAACCGAAGCCAAAGGAATTCGAGGTAGTCGAGCTATACATTCGACAAGTTGTTGTTCTGTATCAGTAGCCATAGAAACTCCGTAGTTGTTTATTAGTTATGTGCGGTTATTTAGTATAACTCATTACAAGTTGTCAACCATGACAAACGTAGGCGGCGGGTAAGGTTAGTTTCTTACAACAAATCTGATCGACGTTTTTCAATTCTTTTTTTTACTGATGTGCTTGCGGTATACGTATTGGTTTACGATAAAAAAATCTTACCATAGGATTATTTTTGTTATGCATATTTACTATGGAGGGGGTGTATGTCATAGTTTCTGAATTTAATACATTCGATGAGACATGTATTTTGAGCTGCAAGAGGTTGGATTATAAACAGTATGATACAAAAATCTTTTCACAGTAATACAAAAAAAGGGAGTTATTAAGATGTCATTAACCTTTCATCGGGTCATTTCGGCTTGGAGCAAATGTATGAACGATAAGGACTCGTCTGAGATAAATGATCTTCTATCGGACGATTTCGTTTGGCAAAGTGCCGCACCTGAACACAAAACACCTTCGGATGATAAAGCTGATAAAACAGAAACCATCGAATTTACTCTCGGTGCGGATATTTCTATGGGAGATTTTAACACTATTTATGATGGTCAGGAAGTAGTTTCAGGAACTCACTCTGCAATCATTGATGGGACAGAGAAGGTTGTGTTTTGTTTGGGTCATTTGACGAACGACGGAACTAAAGTTAAGTCATGGAGGCATCTTTCTGGAGATTATCCGACCGATTAGTTGTCATGGGTATTCATTAGACCGGGAATCATCACAGGGCATGTATGGACGTTTATACGAACCGTAGCAAGACCTAAGCACGATAAAATAAATCATATAACTCATTTTTTCTTTCTTATCGAATAGGCCGATGGCAGACTCTATTCACGGTGCTTATTGGCAATTTTATTATTATTTAGATCTTTAACGGCTAATTGACGTGCAATTCGTTCTGCACTAGCTTGAGCAGGTCGCTATTATTTTTTTTCATTCGTAGTGCCTATCGAGAGGCTAAGTTGATGAAGGGGTACTGGATCAATCATGTAGTCGACATCAAGAATCCTGAACTTTTTGGAGCTTACGCTGAAGCGAGTAAGCCATTGTTTCAGGGTGACAACAAATATGGTGCTAAGCTTGTGATCTTCGGTCCTGTTTCCGCGACGGTGTTAGGCGATCCTGTACAATACGCTGCAGTCGCTGAGTTCAATACTGTTCAGGCTGCAATTGACTTTTGGGATGATCCGGAATACGCTGCTGCTCGTGGGCTAATGGGCTCTAAAGACGACGAAAGTGCTGTTGTCGATCGTCGTGTATGTTGTATCGAAGGTGAGCCGCTGAAAATAGCTCCGGGACAAGGTTTCTGGCTCAATCATGTGCATGAGATTGTTGATGAGACAGCATTTTTTAATTACGCCGAGGCAAGTATGTCACACTTTACATCTACTAGCTTTGGGATGGTTGTGCATCAGCATGCAGGTAAGCAGAAAATCCAATTGGCCGCAGCTCTCGGTTTCGAAAGTATAAACAAGGCGACTGGAATTTATCACACGGCAGAATACGGAGTAGCATTAGCTGCTGGAGGCATGGAGGAAAAGGAAGACGAAGTTGTCAAGCGCACCATCTGCGCCGTCGAAGTGCCAAAATAATATCCATTAAAAAGTAAAAACTATTTGACACGATTTTGGCAAGAATTTTTCTATTTGACGCTAACGCTGTAAGCTCACGCTCTGTCTTTTTGAATTCAGACGAATTATTTTGATCTTAGTTGGTCTGATATAATCTATAAAATATATTAGCATGTTGGAGTAATAGTTGATGGGGCAAATGGGTAACAAACAGATCACGCTATTCTCTGTCACTTTCATTTAACACGGGAATAAAGTATGAAAATTTCAGAAATCGAACTTATCTCTTTTTCGATTACCGCAACGGGTCGTCGAACTAAGTGGGGCTATGGCGAGCAAGGGCCAGAGCGCCAAGTACAATATGCGATCACGCGTATAGCCACTGACAACGGATTAGAAGGTTACTCGGAACAGGGTTACCCCTATTTTTATTCACCGCAACAGGATGAAATAGATAATATCGTTAAGCCGTTATTAATGGGTGAAGATCCTCTCGATAGGGAAAGACTTTGGCAGCTTATGGCTCGGCACCGTGGTTTTTCGGAGGGACTGGTAGGTAATATTGATTGTACTTTGTGGGACTTAGCAGGTAGAATGACAGGCTTATCCATATCAAGACTTCTTGGTCGCGCAAGAAATAAGATTAAAGCTTATGCGAGTACTGCGCCAAACTTAGGTACTCCGGAAGATTATGCTAAGCATGCGCTAGATTGTAAAAGAGCTGGGTATAAAGCGTATAAGGTTCACGCTAATATATATTGGGATCCAATTAAAAAAGAGGCGGCTCCCGGGCGGCCAGCTTTTCCTAAAGAAGATGTTGATATATGTCGAGCTGTTCGTGAAGCTGTTGGAGATGACATGGTCCTTATGCTCGATCCTTGGGGGATTTATACGCTAGATGAAGCCATATGGGTTGGTAGAAAAATAGAAGAGTTAGACTATTATTTCTATGAGCATCCAATGCATGAGCGGCAGATAGAGCCCTATCGTAAGTTGTGTAGTGAACTGAAAATACCAATATGCGGACCTGAACTGGCCCCTGAAGGTGTGTTTAGTCGGGCGGAATGGGCCCTACAGCGTGCTACGGATATTGGTCGCACGGATATAAATTTTGGGGGTATAACAGGTGTTCGCAAGACAGTCGATATGTATGAGGCACTTGGTATGAAATGTGAGATACACGTTGGTGGATTTGGTAATGGACAGATTATGTCGGCAACAAGCGAAGACACCTGTGAGTATTATGAGCGCGGTCTACTAGGTTTAGATATGGTAGATACACCTACTCCACCTTATTTAAAGACGCCCTGTGATCCAATGGATGAAGATGGAAATGTGTTACTCCCAGATGGCCCTGGTTTGGGATACGAACTTGATTGGGATTATATCGACAGCCATCGCTTTCCACGCTGAAAATGTGAAGAGTGGGATGGGCTCCTTCCAAGTTTCTTCTACTCGGTAAAGAATAATAAATTGCTGACTCGATACATTACAGCAATGATAGTTTCTATTTTATTTTGTAATTT
>NZPK01000081.1 GCA_002693325.1 Gemmatimonadota bacterium
TACAGCATCGTAATTAAGAAGAGGTTCCCCCATCCCCATCAAAACTACATTCGAGACTCGATCACCTTTGCTATCTGTGTACTTCATCACTTGCAAAAGTTGATCTATAATTTCACCCGAACTGAGATTGCCCAGTAGCCCCATACGCCCGGTCGCACAAAATTTACAATCTAGCGGGCAACCTATCTGCGATGAAAGACATACTGTTCGCCGCGAACCATCAGAAATTAGTACTGATTCGATCCGACGTCCATTTTTTACTTCGAAAACAAACTTAACCGCCTCTCTCGTCTTGGAGATATTCACTTCGATCTGTCGAAGGCGACTAATTTCAACCTCTTTAACCATAGACTCTCTAAAAGATTTAGGTAAATTGGTCATTTCAGAGACTTCGACAGCCCCTTTTTTATAAATCCAATCTAAAATCTGATTTGCTCTGTATTCTGCTTCACCCATTTTTTTTACGTATTCGGCAACTTCAACAGGCAACATACCTTTTAAGTCAATTAGCTTTGCTTCTCTGTTTAGTTCAATCATTAATAGCAAACACTTCCGATAATATCCTAATGCCAAAATAACCTAATTATATATATTTAATTATGATTTAAAAATTGGTCAACGCAAGAACTGGAGACCTTCTCTCATAACCCGAAAAAAAGATTGGAAAAGAATACACGTTTAATTTTATTATTTTTTGCTCTCACCGGATTGACAATTTGGTTCGTAATCCAGGTCGAGAACCTAAAGTTCCAAGAAAAAGTTTGGAATCAATCGCCTTCCGTAGAATCTGTAGGTCTGACAACCTCTAATAAAGTCATTGAAAATCAAATATTTTCAAAAGAGAACCAGATTCCGAAAGAATCAAATTTTTATCCCTCAAAAGACGAGACCCCAAAATCAACTTTGGACCAGAATTTCTCTTGGGTCGATTATGGCCCCAAAAATAATTCATCGACAAAAATGACGAGCCACGCGATTACGACTGAGAAAGAGGTCGCATTTAATTGGATAGAATCTGGACCACAAACTCCTGCTAAACTTCGATATGATCTCATCTCAATTTGTGATACTCTGAACCCAGGTGACTCAATCTACTCCTCATTAAAAAACCACGGGATCAGCGATGTCGCAATCTACCGGCTTAATGAAGCACTGAAAACTGTTTTTGAAGCTCAGAACGCTCGCCCAAAAGATACCTACAAATTATTAATAGACAGAGACGGTAACATCGTTTCTTTTAAATACACTCCACGAAGATATCCAGAAATGACCTTAGCGATTAGTCGTTCAGGGAGCAAGCTCACCGCCCAAAAGCTAGAAAAAGAGATACAGACTTTCCCAGAATTAATACAGGTTAACATAAAAAATAACCTTACAAATGCCTTGAAAAAAGTTGGGGAAAGCGATGCGCTGATAGATCAACTCACAGATATTATTTTTGGCTCAGTGATTGATTTTAGCCGGACCCCACGCGAAGGTGATTCTGTTACCATTCTTGTAGAAAAAAANTTTCTAAACAAAACATTTTTAAGATACGGCCGTATATTGATGGCCGTCTACGCAGGTAAACTGATAGAACAACAGGCGTTTTATTACAATCCCTCAAAAGAAATGGATGGATATTTTGACAAACAAGGAAGATCGTTGGCCCGACAATTTCTACTTTACCCACTACCTTTTAGTAGAATAAGCTCTCATTTTAATTTGCGGCGATTTCATCCAATACTCAAACGCAAAGTTCCTCATTTAGGAACAGATTATGCNGCACCAATTGGGACACCCGTCTACGCTACAGCGCTCGGAAAAATCACACACGCTGGTCGAAAAGGAGGCTACGGATTATTAGTAGAGATCAAACACGCTAACGGTTATCGCACCAGATACGCGCACTTAAGTAAAGTTTTAGTTAAAAGCGGCCAACAGGTTANCCAACAACAAATNATAGGTAAAGTAGGAACAACCGGACGATCTACGGGACCACATCTTCACTATGAAATTATAAAAAATGGCAAACACCTAAATCCAGCAACTATAAATCGTGGGAAACGCGGAAAATCATTGTCAAAGAACCATCTACCAGAATTCCTTNAACATGTTNAATCCTTACAAAATATTTCCCAGAATAAACACAAATTATCTAATCAGCCGTAATCTATATTNTGTCGTTCTAATCGTACGAACTTGACAGCACTATCAGGAGTAATTGTATTTTGATACGTCTATTTAGTTGATCTTCCAACGAACACAAAATAATTTATTTAAATGACCGACAAATCTGATGAAGCACAAGTTGAAGCACTAGCCGAAATTGACGGACGTTATAATAAAGAAGCTTACGCCTTTGTTTACAAGTCATTGCACTATACCGTTCAAAAACTCGGGAAGCGGCAACTNCCTCAGGCACAACGCCACATATCAGGAGCCGATTTACTAAAAGGGTTAAGTGAATTAGCCCTTGATGAATTTGGCCCATTAACAATCTCAGTATTTGCCCACTGGGGAGTTTATAAAACCGAGGACTTTGGGCATATCGTTTTTAATTTAGTAAACGAAGGATTAATGGGAAAAACTGAACAGGATAAAATAGAAGATTTCACTGATGTATACGACTTTGCAGAAGAGTTCGATTGGAGACGACGGCGCAAGGATGTAAGACGGAAAAGAACGAAATGAAAATTGCTCACTTTGACTGCTTCTCTGGTATTAGTGGGGACATGATNTTGGGCGCCCTGATCGACGCTGGATTGAATCCAAATTTATTAATTAAAGAGCTATCAAAGTTGAGTATCGAGGGGTTGAGCATCGATACTCATTANGCTATGCGAAANGGTATTTCGTGCAAACAAGTCAGAGTCAAGATTGGCAATAAAAACATAGATTTTGAAGATGAACATCTACTTCAACTGCCAATAGACAAAAAAGACCGAAATTCTAAAAAAAAAAATAGCACAAAACAAATATCCTCTGNCCATAATAAATTCAGCCATCCGGATAACATAATTAATTTTCTTCAAAAGAGTGATTTAAAGCCAAACGTTCGAAAAAAATCAATCGCAATTTTTCAAAGATTAATCGATGCAGAGGCCAGTGTCCATGGTTGTGACTCTAATGATGTTCATTTGCACGAGGTGGGAACCATAGACGCAATCGTTGATGTTGTAGGCTCTGTCATTGGGTTAGATCTCCTGCAAATAGATCAAGTATTTTCGTCTCCACTTTGCCTAGGCACAGGTTTTGTTTCATGTGCTCACGGTCGTTACCCAGTTCCCGTTCCAGGAGTATTGGAACTCTGTAAAAATGTTCCTTGTATTCAAACGGATATCCGTGCTGAACTGGTAACTCCTACAGGTGCAGCAATTATTACAACACTAGCCTGCTCATTTGATTCATTACCAGTTTTCCATCAAAAAGCAATTGGCTATGGGGCAGGATCAAGAGATTTAAAAGAGCAACCAAATGTATTGCGTGTTAGACTTGGCGAATTATCAGCCAAAGTATCTAAAGAAAAACTTGTTCACATAGAAGCAAACATTGATGATATGAATCCTGAGGTCTTTAGTTATCTNTTTGAAATACTTTTCGAAAACGGTGCCCGTGACGTATTTTTAACCCCGATTATAATGAAAANAAGCCGNCCAGGACAACTTCTTGGNGTGCTTGTTGATGAGACATTATTATCGAAAACAATACAAATTATATTGTCAGAAACAACTACCTTAGGAGTAAGATATAATAACGTGGATCGCTATCTCATATCGCGAGAAATAGTCACAGTTAATACTATTTACGGAAAAATCCGCGTCAAAGTTGGTAACCATAATGATAAGAAATATTTTGCTCCGGAATATGAAGACTGTGCTAATCAAGCGAAGCGACATAAAACACCACTACGCACAATCTATGAGGCAGCAAAAAAAGCTGCTGCCGAGGATTAATATGGTAAAAACTTTATTTTTTTTGTCCGTTGTGACGGTTATCTTTCAGAGCTATCCGCTCNTAGCACAAATCGACAAATTCGACATGATACTTCATATCAGTTCTTTAGATGATACTGAACGTATTGTGTTTGGCGATGCAAATGGCCGAGTACATATTTTGGAAGGGAAAAATGGCCAATTCGAAGAAGTTTGGTTGAGTGAATACTTGGAGGGTTCAATATGTGGTCTATATGCAATAGATATCAATGACGACGATTTGATTGAAATTATTGTTTTCACCGAAAAAGGACGTATTTACTATNTCGATGAAAAAGATTATAGAGTTATTTGGAGTAACCCNCCTGGAGAATACGAACATTTTAACGGCCATTTTATANCAAACATAGATGACGACATGCAGCCTGAAATAATTATCTGTGCTGACGGNCATTTGATTATTTATGATGGACGAGATCAATATGAGCAATGGAAAAGCGAACAGGACAATTTAGCTGCAAAAGATATTTTAGTTGCCGATGTTGATGGAGACGATAACCNAGAAATCGTACTCAGTGACGGATATATTTTTGATGCCCACTTTTTCGATTTAGAGTGGCAATCACCGGAACCATTTGGAGATANAATCGGTTTATTAGACTTGGACGGAGATGGGATAACCGAGCTTATAGGAGAATTTCAAGGGCGTAACTTAAGAGTATTTGATGTAGATCTAAGACGAGAAAAATCCATAGCACAGTAATAGTTTGTTTTGACATTAACACTTTCAGTACTAATATTTCTCTAAATAATTTATTGATCATTAAAAATCCGATAAGAACGGAGATACTTACAATGGCGCGACCCGTTACGTTATTCACAGGGCAGTGGGCAGATTTAGACATAGAATCNATGTGTCAAAAAGCAAAAGATTTTGGTTACGATGGCCTAGAATTAGCATGTTGGGGTGACCATTTTGAGGTTGAAAAATCGACCTCTTCATATTGTAAAAACAAACGAAAACTATTAGAAAAATATGGTCTTAAGTTGTATTCTATTTCCAATCACCTTGTCGGACAAGCCGTCTGCGACCTTATCGATGAACGTCATAAATCTATTCTTTCTCCAACTATATGGGGCGATGGAAATCCTGAGAACGTACGGAAGAGGGCCGCAAGAGAAATGATTGCCACTGCGAAAGCGGCAAAAAGATTAGGAGTAGACGTAGTAAACGGGTTTACAGGCTCATCTATTTGGCACTTACTCTACTCTTTTCCACCTGTTTCTGCGGACATGATAAATGCAGGGTACAAAGATTTTGGAAAAAGATGGGTCCCGATATTAAATCAATTCGAAAAATTAGGCGTCAAATTTGCATTAGAAGTTCATCCAACCGAAATAGCTTTTGATATATCATCGGCGGAACGAGCAATAGAAGCTGTTGGAGGACACCCTGCATTTGGGTTTAATTACGACCCAAGCCATCTTGGCTATCAAGGTGTAGACTATGTCGAATTTATATACCGTTTTAGTGAGCGTATTTTTCACGTTCATATGAAAGATGTAGGATGGTCATCCTCCCCTACCGAATCTGGTGTCTTTGGTGGCCACCTAGAATTTGGAGACCGTAGACGATTTTGGGATTTTCGTTCATTAGGACGTGGGAATATCGATTTTGAAGAGATAATTAGAGCCCTCAATCGAATAAATTACTCAGGTCCATTATCTGTAGAGTGGGAGGATGGAGGAATGGATCGTGAACACGGTGCCACAGAATCTGCCGCTTTTGTAAAGAATATTGACTTCACGCCGTCCAAGTTAGCCTTTGATGCAGCATTTGAGAGTTGAATATTACTATAAACAACTTGTTTAATCTATTATGAAATTGACATCAAATTTAGTTCTCAGTTTTCTCATTCTAATTATCTTGTGTACTTTTAACCGTTCCGAAGCAAGGCAATTGGTCACTATTCAACTAGATTCATTAAGTTTGGCGGAAGCGGAAGTCAAGTTGAAGGGTATCTTAGCCCCAGAGTCTCAGATATCTCTTCAACAAATTCTTTTGCAGGTTTCTCTGATACAGGACATGTCAAACGACTCCGTTTTTGTTTACGATCTTTATATCGACTTTGATCCTACACGCTATCAAAACGCGAGAGTAGGCATATACCCATTGAAATTTGAAGAGCAATTTATTTTTTGGGGTAAGCGCGTTGCCAATTATACCAAGCAAACTTCGTGGAAAAGTGGAAGATTTTATCTCCACGATGTATCTACTGGAAAAATTGCATGGATGTATACTGCCGAGGCAAGAAAACTTTATAATCCACCAAAGGCTTCTCCAACCCCGTTCTCGACAAGTCCCTATACCTCTCTCAATAATATCAGTCAATGGCTCAAATTCATGCGCTTCGAAAGCCGGGAAAGTGTTATGGGTTTCCTCCCCCTTCCCCATTAATGGTTTCTACACGTGAGGAAAAACTAATAATCCAATGAAATATTTCTACCTTATACTTATACTTGTCGGTATTCAATGTAGCTCTTCCCAACAGGACCAAAACGATACTCTCATTTTCGCAAGAGGTTCAGACTCAATCGGGCTTGATCCTGCACTGGAAACCGATGGCGAATCCTTTAAAGTTTGTGATAATATTTACGAAACGCTCGTTTCCTATGGAGAAGAAAATACAAATATAATCCCCAAATTGGCGCATTCCTGGGACGTATCAGAGGATTTATTGACTTGGACTTTTCATTTACGTACGGACGTAACATTCCATGACAATACAAAATTCGACGCTAAAGCTATGCTATTTTCTTTAGAAAGACAGATGGATTCAAATCATTCTCATCAACCGCCCAATCGAGCTTATAATTACTGGCGCGATATGGGCATGGACGAAGTCATTGAAGATCTTATAGCACTAAATGATTCTGTTCTTGTGTTTCAACTTAAACGCGCCGATGCACCTTTCTTGTCGAACTTAGCAATGAACTTTTGTGCCGCAGTAAGTCCAACAGCAGTAAAAAAATTCGGCGAAGATTACTTTAAGAACCCAGTTGGCACAGGACCATTCTACATGAATGAATGGCGCAGAGACGATAAGATAGTCCTAGAAAAAAACCTGAACTATTGGGGTACCGAGCCAACATTACAACGTATAATTTTTAAGCCAATCCATGATTCATCGCTACGCTTTTTGGAGTTGGAAAAAGGAACCGTTCATGGAATCGATAATGTCAACCCNGAGTTCTTCAATCGAATACGAGAGNATTCAAAACTNAAACTAATAACACAGCCTGGAATGAATGTCGGATATTTAGCAATGAATATGGATCGTCCCCCCTTCAATAATCAAAAAGTCAGACANGCNATAAACCATGCAATNAATCGTCANGCACTAGTAGANAATTTCTATAACGGAATGGCTACAATCGCAAAAAACCCGATACCNCCNACNTTGTGGGCTTATAATGATGATATCANAGGCTACCCATATANTCCAGAAAAAGCTCGAAAATTACTAGCNCAAGCTGGGTTTAAAGATGGGTTTGAAACAGAATTATGGTCAATGCCTATACCTAGACCGTATATGCCACAACCAAATAAAATTGCTCAAGCAATACAGGCAGATCTGTTTAATGTAGGTATTCGAGCACAGATAGTACAATGGGAGTGGGGAACCTATTTAGAGAAAGTCTCGCAAGGCGAGCACCCAATGGCACTTTTAGGCTGGACCGGAGACAATGGAGACCCTGACAATTTTCTCTATGTTTTATTAGATAAATCTTCTGCTAGAATTCCTGCCCAAAATATAGCCTTCTATCGAAATGATGAATTACATGATATTCTAAAACAAGCACGTACTACATTTAGCCGTGATGAACGTACGAGTTTATACATCAAAGCTCAGGAAATTATTTTTCATGACGCCCCGTGGGTTCCTTTAGTTCACGCCACACAAACTGTTGCATTTCAGAAACGTGTAATAGGATTTCGATTACACCCTACGGGTTCGAAATGGTTCCATAATGTTAAAATAAATTCATATTAAAAAATGAATATATATTAAAACGTGTTTTTATTTATACTAAAACGTATTCTTCTGCTGTTTCCTACCCTATTAGGTATTTCCCTATTAGTCTTTTCTATGCTTTACTTTGTCCCAGGTGACCCAGTTCAAATTATGCTTGGAGAAAGAGCAAATGCAGAAACAATTGCTCAGTTGCGTGATGAATTAGGACTGGATAAACCTTTTTATGTACAATTATATGACTTCTATTACAACTTAGCTTCTGGTGAATTAGGACGTTCAATAAGGACGCATGAAAAAGTTAGCATAGAAATATTTGAACGCCTCCCTGCTACAATTGAACTAACACTCTTTAGTATGCTAATAGCTTCTGTTGCAGGTATAACCTTTGGAATCTTGGCGGCAGTTTATAGAGGGAAATATACTGACCTTATTAGCATGATTATCTCAACAGCCGGCATCTCGATACCGATTTTCTGGCTAGCTCTTTTATTGATTTTGCTTTTCTCAATATATATTCCAATATTTCCAATTTCTGGGCGTATAAGCTCATATACAGAAATTACTCCGATAACTTTCTTCTATACTATCGATGCAGTTTTTATGCAAAATATATATATTTTCGGTGATGTAATATGGCATCTGGTCCTACCATCTTTTGCTTTAGCTACAATCCCCATGGCATTTATAGCTAGAATGGTAAGGGCAAGCATGATCGATATTTTTCATGAAGAGTTTATCCGCACAGCTTGGGCGAAAGGACTTAGGTCACAAGTAATTATCGTAAAACATGCTCTGCGAAATGCCTGCATACCAACGCTAACAATTATCGCTTTACAATTCGGATATCTTCTTGGAGGTGCCGTAATCACTGAAACCATATTTTCTTGGCCTGGAATAGGACGTTGGCTATTCCTTTCCGTACAAGCGAGAGACCTACAAGCAGTACAAGGAGGAGTCTTATTAGTAGCTACAATCTTTGTTATAATAAATACATTAGCAGACATACTATACGCTTGGCTTGATCCTCGTATTAGGCTTAACCGTTAGTAAAATCCTCCTTATTTCCTATAATTTCGTCCAAGCGCCTTTCTTTTTCGAACTATTAACTGCAGCACGAACAAATTTCATTCCTTCAACACCTTCATTTACACCTGGATGATCAAAAGCTTCAGGTACATTACTTTCTCCATTTTTTCTTCGAATATGTCGCTCCATTGTTGTATGTAGATTAGCTAAAGCTTCGAAAAAATCTTCATGATGTCCTGCAGGAGCTCGAAGGTACGAAGCAACATTTGAAGGTTCGCTCCCTGCTCCCAACCAATAGATTTCGTCAGATTCACCGTGCCTCACTAACAATTTTTCTGCCTTTTCCTGATGCCATTCCAAAGATCCTTTAGTCCCGTATATTCGAAAACCGTTATCGTTTTTATAACCTATCGCTATCTGAGTCGCTGTAATGATTGCCGTAGCCCCATTATCCATTTCAGCGATCACATTAAAATCATCGTCTAATTGCCTTCCTTTCACAAAGGTGTTCAAGCGAGCAGAAACTCGCTTCACGGACAGACCGGAAACCCAAGATGCGGCTACAAACGCATGAGTCCCAATATCACCACCACAATTCGATATTCCTGTGCGTTTCGGATCTGTTCGCCAAGCAGCTTGTTGTTGACCACTCTTTTCCAATGCCGTAGCTAACCAACCCTGATTGTACCAAGATTCTATTTTGCGAATCTCTCCTATTTTCCCATCCGCAATCATTTGTTTAGCTACCATCATCATTGGATGGCCCGTGTAAGTATGAGCCAGAACGAATGGGACCTTTTTACGTTTCACGATCCTTGCTAATTCTTTTGCCTCCTCCACAGTCATAGTCATCGGTTTTTCACAGAGCACGGGTATACCAGCACTCACACAAGCCTTAGCGGGTTCAAAATGTGCAAAATTGGGAGTAACTATGGTCACATAATCTAAAGAAAGCTCTCCAGACGTTACTGCATCAATCATAGCAATATAATTTGGATAACCTGCAATACCATAATCATTTGCAGCTTTCATAGCTGACTTAGGTTTTGACCTGAGCGCACCGGCAACTA
>NZPK01000082.1 GCA_002693325.1 Gemmatimonadota bacterium
AGACAAGTCGAGAGAAAACCGGATCTCAAGCCGACCTAGTGGCTAAAGAAATGTTAGGGCACATAAACCGAATAAATGATTTAACATTCAGTATTCAATTGGCTGATTCTCTTGTAGCGGACTCATTGATTTATGGGACTGTAAATGATACGACTTTAATCGAGAATTCTTTGACGGAATCGTCTGATCAGCTAAATCGTGTTGCAGTAGATATCAAAGATTCGATACTTGTTGTTAGTCAGTCCTTAGAAACATTAGATGATTTATTCACAATAGCAGAAATTTACAGAGACTATATAGGTCAGGTAGATTCGTCTATTGCGTATTATGACGAAATAATTCATCGCTATCCAAACTCTGAACAACTTCCTCGTGCGAAGTACAGTATAGCTTGGATTATGAAGAATATGAATAGAGATTCTGTTGGTGCTAAGTCTTTTTTAGAGGAACTAATAGATCAATATCCAAGCTCAGTTCAAGCGAATGAGGCCCGTAGGCTTCTGGGTTTACCTTTGCTGCAGACCGAAAATGAGAAGGCAACGCAGCTTTTTACCGAGATTGAAAATCGTAGATTGGATGATCCTCAAGCAATAGATAATTATATCCCTGCCTTGGATAGTCTTTCGCACGAGTTTCCAGGCTCTCCGATGGGAGCTAAGGCGCTTTATGTTGCTGCATCATCTTTCGAGGATATTGTTGGAGATACGATCGAATCAGAAAAAAGATATGAAAGACTGATAAACGAATTTTACGAGACTGAACTGGGTAAATTAGCTATTAAGCGTCAAGATGCTCGATTGAAAGGTACTATTGCAAAACTTGAGCGCGGTATAAAAGGCCTTGGAGGTAAACCCAAACTAGGGGAAGAAATTTCGTTTCTAACCGTGGAGCCAGACACCTCAGATTCAATTTCTCTGTCAAATAAGTTTCTATCTTTTGGATTAAGGGCACATCGTCGGGGAGACATAGGTCGGGCGCGAGATTTCTACGAGCAAAGTGTGGAGGAAAAATTGAATAATCCTCAGGGATTGTACATGCTTGGATTGGTATCCATGGACGAAGGCTTTTATGATGAGGCTTTGGAGTTTTTTTATCAAACTTTATTCTTTTCGCCAGGTCATCTGAATACAAAATATCGTCTTTATGATTATTATTTGGCTGAGACAAATGAGGATTCGGCTCAGAAATATCTCCAGGAACTTGTACGAAGAGATAGAAAAAATTTACAGTTTCGATACATAAGAGAACAAAACCCTGAAATACTCAATGGCGAACCTTTAACGTCCGAAGAAATGCAAGGTTTTGGTATCACTGTTCCAGTTGAGGTGTTTGAGGTAGCCAATCGTGTACAAAAACTTGTGGAAGAGCCTATAGTTCGTGAGGCGGTTTTCCCTGATTTAAAGAATATGTCAATTCGTGATTCATTGGAGATTTTGGTTGACGTGCTAATAGGAAAGAATGGAAAGGTGGACGAGACTAAATTGTTTCGTGGGGAAGAGCCGTATGCCTCAATTGCAATGAAGACAGCTAAAGAATATTCGTTTTACCCTGCTATGAAAAGTGATGACGAGCCTATACGCGTATGGGTTGAGTTAACTATACCATTTATTCCCGAATCGCCAATTGATAAGGATAATGGAACAATTAGTGAGTAATCTTTTGAAATTCGAAATTTTGATAGTTAGAAACAACTTCAGACGGTGATTGTAAAACTAGGTATTTTTAGAGAAAGTCTTCAGTGACATTTTTCAGAATTCGTCTGAGTTTAAGAAGATTGAAACACACAGTACCTAATGAATACGCATCTGCTCCTACGTTTTTGTAATAAATGATATCTTCAACGGATGTTATTCCTCCGCCGGCAATCACGATATTATTTTCGTCAACATTTTTTATATGATTAATAAATTTTGTAGAATATTCCCGTAGAACTTTACCCGACCGAGCTCCTTTGGGCGTTTTTAATGTGTTCACGGCATGAAATTTAGAAAAACCTTGGTCAATGAGAGAATCTACATCTGAAAAAGTCATATTGGGTGACAATTTTATTATAGGATTTCGTGCCGAGAAGCATCCAATACCCTTTGCATAATCATTGAAGTGGACGATATTTGGACACGAAATATTTAACTCAAGAGAAATATNCTTGGGAATTTTCTGCTCTAATAATGCCCAATCGGTTGGTTCGATAGCCGCTATTGATAGGATTGTATCCGGTTTATGACGATTAATTCCAATCTCTATGCCTGGATTTCGTAATCCAAGCGCATTATACCAACATTTATCTNTAAAGGANTAACGCAGTGTCTTAGCTATCTGANTTAAGAGCCCTGATCTTTTATCGAGGGTAAATGTACCCAACACAGGAATAGTGTTTTTTGGGCGCAAATAGTTGCCAAATGGTGCGGAAATATAGATTTTCGTTTTGTTCATATGAATTCAAAATACTTTCGCTATAATTACGTCAGTTTATCGGAATGAATGTTTATGAATTTCTATAGAGCAAAGTTTCGCCCAATTATTCAATTTTGCCAAGTATGTTGCACAAGATTAATAAACTTATGCCGGATTTAGAGAAAATAGATGCTAGGGATTAAATCTTTTTGTGCTATGGCTTTTTTCGCACTATTTTTGGTTAAATGTACCCCGTATCCGATATACACATCTCCTGAAAAAAGTTCGTCAACCGGTCAGATATCTATTTTTACTAAACGAGACCGAGTGGTCATACCCAAGCCCGCTCCACTACCGACTAAGACTGCTCATCCAGTAAATGTAAATAACATTGATACCTCTCGAGCTTACCAGATTGGAATCGCTTCGTATTATGGTAAAAAATTTCATNGTCGAAAAACTGCTAACGGTGAAATTTTTAATATGTACAAACTNACAGCCGCACACCGTGTTTTGCCCTTGGGAACTTATGTAAGGGTGACGCACCTTGAAAACGGGAAGTGGGTTGAAGTAAAAGTGAACGATCGTGGTCCCTTTATAGAAGGGCGAATTCTTGATCTCTCTTTTGCGGCAGCTTTGGAGATAGAGATGGTTAATGCAGGGAAAGCCCGCGTCATGATTGAAATCTTGGACGAAAACGACTAACTGTTTAANCGTTTAAGAGTNGCACAAACAACGGAATCGACGGATAGACTATCCATATTTTTGTCAGGAGCTAAAAGAACTTTATTTTTGGGATGATTGGGAGCCCAGACCACGGGGTTAGTAGGTCCGAAAAGAGTTAATGTTGCGGTTCCTAGAGCGGCAGCCAGATGTCCAGGACCAGAGTCGTTACCAACAAATAACTTTGCGCTCATGAGAGAGTGCACAAGTTCTTGTAGGTTTTCTGGATATATTATTGGGAAATCTATCGATTCGAGAATTCCTATTTCTTTTTCAACTGGACCGAGTATTAGGTTTACCTTAATTCCTTTTTTCTTTAGGGCATTTGCCCANTTTACGAAGTTTTTTAATGGCCAATTTTTAATTGGAGAGCTACTGCCTATGTGGGCGATAGTATCTACTTTTTGAGCTTTTTTTGCGGGAAAATCGTATATAGGAGATGGGTTTGATATGGGTATTTTTAAAATATTATTAAGGGGGGATAGAAGGTAGTTAGTAATATGCTCCNANTAATTAATGGGGGGATGANGATCGAAAAANAGTGCTTTTTTGCCTAAAATTTTTTTTANATTTTTAAAAAAACTACCAGACGGTGCACCATAAATTAACATCAATGTTGTNCGTTNANGTAGGTTCTCTACGCTACTGGGTAAAATTCCGTCGCTGTAAAGACCAAACCAATCCCGAGATTCGGTGTCGATTATGTTCCATGATTTTGTAAGAAGCGTACAATTTGTGGGGTTACCTATAGCATATAGCGTATGATTTGTATAGTAGTCTTGTACTGACTGAAAAACCGGAAGCGTTAGNACAAAATCGCCTAAAGCACCATTACGCATAATTATCACGTTGTTTTTAAAAGCTTGCTCACTCATAACTTGCTAAATTTAAAGAAATAGCTTAAAATTTAAAGCTAAAATTAATTGATATNACTAAGAACCATTCACNGCGAACGAGATGGTTATATAGGAGTAGAGAAATGGGCGCCCTTATTGGCAAAAAACTGGGAATGACGCAATTGTATAACGACCAAGAGGATTTAATACCGGTTACAGTAGTAGCTGCCGGACCCTGCCCTGTAGTACAGATTAGGGTTGGTGAGTCAAATGGCTACGATGCTTTGCAACTGGCTTATGAGGAAATACCAGAACGNAAGTCAAACAAGCCTGAAAAAGGGCANCTTNATAAAGCAGGTGTTGCTCCCCACAGATTTTTGCGTGAGTTTCGTGGCCAATCAGGAGAATTTGAAGTTGGTCAAGTATTGGATGTTAGCCAGTTTGAGGTGGGTCAGAAAGTAAAAGTTACAGGAACTTCCAAGGGAAAAGGTTTTTCTGGTGTAGTAAAGAAGTTCGGGTTNAGGGGGAAAAATGCCTCGCATGGTGCACAATATCCCAGACATGGTGGATCTATCGGACAAGGCACAACACCAGGTAAGGTATGGAAGGGAAAGAAAATGCCTGGGCAGTTGGGTAATAAGACCGTATCTACGAAGGGGTTGGATATTGTTCGCATCGACGTTGAGCGAAACTTACTGTTTATAAAGGGAGCTGTACCAGGTGGGGCGAATGGAGTCGTTCATATCCAAAACTAGTGTATTTAGATAGTTTTCGGAAACCATATGCGTAATCATGGTGGCCATCCCAAGGTTGTTCCGCCTAGTAAATGGATATGTAAGTGTTCAACCGTTTGGCCGGCATCTCGGCCTGAATTTATAACCAACCGATATCCCGAATCATTAACACCTTCCTCTACAGCAATTTCTTTTGCGACAAGTAGGAGATGGCCTAATAACCGGTCGTTTTCGCTCATTATGGCAGTCATCCCAGGTATTGGATCTTTGGGAATTATAAGTATGTGAACAGGAGCTTGTGGGTTTATATCACGAAAACCTAAGCAAAGGTAATCTTCATAAACAATCTCTGCTGGCAATTTTCTATTAATAATTTGACTAAATATTGTTTCTGCCATCGGTCGGCTTCAAATTAAAATTGGGCTCCGCAATTCTGCGCCCAACTTTTAATTTTCTTTATTGTCGCATCTGCAAGTGGAATGCCACTTGCAAGAGCGGATTCACGATTTCGAAATTCAATTTCTCCTGGCAGAAGAATTTCTTCTGTACCTGGCATTCTGGGTGACTCTTTGATCGTTTCTATCATACTCGTAATAGCCGCTTTAAATTCGGGTAAGGGCATGAATCTACATGGATCAATTGCCATAAAAAAATGGCCAATACCTCGTTCACGCATATGGGAATCTACACCTGAACGATCAATTCCGAAGTATGGTGCCCCTGCGAGCAAGCCTGCTAAAATTTCGATAAATAAGGTGAGTGCATAACCCTTATGTTCTGCGATAGGAATAATCGTTCCCTCAAGGGCTATCTTAGGATCTGTGGTTTTATTACCCGCCAAATCCCGTGCGACATCGTCAGGAATTTCTTCGCCTTTACTGGCAGCTAATTCAAGACGGCCGGCAGCAATTTTACCCGAAGCGAAGTCTATTACTAAAGGAAAATGTTGGTTTCCTGGCACTGAAAGTGCGATTGGATTGTTGCCAAAAAGAGGTATTTTTCCGCCAGTCGGAGCAAGTCTAGGACTAGCCACGGTCATACTAATACCAATTAAATCTACTTCCTGAGCCATACGTGCGTAGTAACCTGCTGCGCCAAAATGTCTGGAGCGAAAGGCAGTTACAGTTGCTGAGCCTGCTTCGGTAGCTTTTTGGATACAGGTCTCCATTGCGACTTTACCGACAATTGGACCTAGCCCGCCATCTCCATCAATTTTTCCGGTAGCAGGACTTTCGTTTAGAAGTTTTATGTCAGGGTTCGGATTAGTGACGCCACAATCTAATTCACGGATATAGCGTCCTAAACGCAATACACCGTGGCTGTTTATCCCGCGTAAGTCAGCCTCAACAAGAGTTTCTGCAACAAATTGGGCATCCTCACTTGGAACACTAGCACAGACTAAAATATCTTTGCAGACTCTGGTAAGGTCTTCAGCTTTAACGTAGCTTGTTTTATTCATAGTCGAGGTCGAATTGAGTTTATTGGGAATGCTGTATAAGTTTAAGTTACTCTGATTTAGTGTCAAGTTGATAGGATATTTTAAGATTTTTTAAAAAGTGAGCGAGATATAAATTGATAGATTTAAGCGTTATAATTCCGGCCTACAATGAGGAAAAACGCATTGGGCTTACGTTGCAAAAAACGTGTGAGTTTTTAGCTCAACGGTCATGGAATTATGAAATTATAGCCGTAGACGATGGTAGTCGAGACCAAACTGTAAGGGTTATTAAAGAAATGGCTTTGGAACGGGATGCGATAAGGGTGTTTCAAAATGGTCGCAATCGAGGAAAAGGCTTTTCGGTTAGGCATGGTCTTGAGATGGCTCGTGGCCGTTTCATCGGATTTATGGATGCTGACTACAAAACTGATATAAAAGCCTTGGATGAGGTGATGATGCAATTGGAAAATAGGGCAGAGGTTGTAATTGGCGATCGTACTCTACAAACTACTGAGATCCTTGCAAGACGTTCAGTTTTGAGGGAATTCGGCTCCGGGGCCTTCAAAAATCTTCTTAGGTTTCTGATGGGGATAAGGGATTATGCGGATACTCAGTGTGGATTTAAATTTTTTCGCGAACAGATTATGCGTCAAGTTTTTGCTCTGCAGAAAGTCGATGGATATATGTTTGATGTCGAGATATTGCTTATTCTAGGGAGGATGAATTGTGAAGTTGAAAAATTACCCGTTGTGTGGTCTTATGATAATGATAGCAGGTTCAATTTGATTTCAGGTACAATGAAAAATCTGTTTGAATTAGCGACTATAAGATGGAGACATCGTGGTAGTCAATATAAGTGAATTAATTTTCTATCTGTTTCATTAATTTGCTTAAGCGAAATAGACAGACTATAATGAACACCTCGCGGGGTGTTTTCTCTGTTATTGCGGTTTGGCAATCTTTCAAGAAGGTGTTTAAAGCAACAATAATCATATAAACGGAAAGTACTTCATAGGCCTTGTTTGCCTTTCCAGAAAGACTGTCTCGNACCTCGCNTATGATAACTCCNGTTATCTGACACATTTCCTCGCTGTTTTCCTTTTCATAAGCACTAACCAGCTTGTTACATGCGTCTATCAAATTATTACGATANTTTTTTGCTATAGCTTTTGTTTCCATTATTTGTTCGCGAGTTTCTTTTAATAGATCACTTATAGAATTTATTCTTCCCGTATCTTCCTGAGAAAGAAGACGGTAGAACTTGTTACCTCCTCCTATGGCGCGACAAACGCNGTTTAATAATTGAAGTTGAATAGCAGAAGATTTAAAATCTGCTAACTTTGCGAGGGTGGGCTTTATTATTCTTTGATCTTTGCGGGAACTAAGGACTCCGACTATTGTTGGGAAAGTTAAGGGGTCGAATTCGCTTGTGAAATGCCAGTAAAGTAGCTCGTGTGCTTCTTCTCCGGGAATATTACCTAAGCCTCTAATAGCACTAATTCTTACCCTCAAATCTTCATCAGATAAAGCCTCTACAAGAGGATCGACGCTTTCATGGTGTCCCAATTTTCCAAGTGCTTCGGCAGCTTCACCTCGTATGTCGGAACTTCCGTCATTTAATTCACGTAGAAGAGGGTCTAAGGCTCCATCGACACCGCTTTCACCAAGGGCGGTCGCTGCACTCTTTCGGACTAATGGACTTGCATCTGCTAGGGCTTCTACCAACTGTTCTATTGCCAATGGGTTTCCCGAACGTCCTAAAGCTTCAGCTGCACGAGCGCGGGTTCGTTCGGCATGAGCAATATTAAATATTGTAGCATTATAAGCGTANCCCAGAAGGTTTCCCTGACGCATTTGAGAGAGAAGTTTACGAGATCTGATATGTTTTGAATCTCGTACTCGTTGTAGGAGAAAAATCGAGAAGAAGCAACAAATGGAACTAATACCAAATAAAACCTGAAGGTTACCAATCGGAAAACCAAACAATATGAACGAGAAATCTGTTAGTTTGCTTGAAAGAAAGCTCCCGGTTAAAGTGCCTAATGCTCCCATCAGGTTTACAGCCACAGACCAAGCCGCTAAATAAACTGTGCGTTTCTGTCCTTGGGGCAAGAGTTGGAATAATAATGGGTTTACACCTATCCCGATTCCAGAATAGAAAATACCGCTGAGTATTAATGCAANGGGGACCAAAAAATATTGTNCAGGTTGGTTAAATATCCATAAAACCGGAATTATAGAGGCTGGTATGATCAGTAATTGTAATACGGCTTTACTGCCAAAACGATCTATTAGTACAGACCAAACTCTGTATCCTAATATACTTGTAGCCATAAAAAGACCATTAAAAATTGATATTTCTGTATAGCTAATATTTAAGCGATCTAGCATAAATACACTGTAAAGCGGTNCAGCAAGTCCCTGGCCAAAAGTCCAAAAACCNAAAAACAGAATAGCTAGAACAAATTTTATATTTCTGAAAGGAGTNATTAAATCTCTTATGCTGGCAGTTTCACTCTCGTTATCAGGTGTTTGTGGAAAAGGAGCTCGTATTAAGTTAAAATAACCGAGTAAACCAAAGATTGTTCCGAANACGAATACCCAGGAAAAAGCTACCATACGACTATCTTCACCGGTTAAATCGATAAACTGACCGATGGCAAAGCCTGAAACCATTGCAACTATTGTACTTACAATCGTTTGCTTACCAGTATAGCGCGCTCTTATTCCTTCAGGGACTGCACGAGAGATCCAGGTGCTGTAGATAGGTCCGACAAGATTCCCACAAAACAAGCTGATTGATATTGCTGCGACTATTGCGAAGAGACGGAGGTCTTCGGGTATTAAAAAGTAGATCAGGATTGGTGCGCATCTGAATAATATCTCAATCAAACCAAAAGCTATGATGGTACGTTTTTTGTCACGGACCTTCGAGCTTAAAAATGGTGANAGCAATTGAGTGAGTGTTAATAGATATGCTAAAGAAGTAAATAAGGCAACTATAGACTCATTGCCACCAATATAGAGAATAAAACCAGTAAATGCGGTAGTGCCAAATCCTATGGCTTGTCCCCAAGCTCCCCAAAGGCCGCTCGCCACTACAAAGGACCGCATCGCATGATTGCTTTGACCACGGCTTAGATACTGTGAGGATTCACTATTCACAATTTTATGCGTTCCCTATTCAGAACGGTTAGCATATTAAAATGAAGTGGGCTACACACGGAATTAACAAAAGCTTTTTGAGCTGACAGAAATATATGTCATATNTTACCCTCGATAATTTGCGCAGCATTGCCTATTGGTTTTTCGAGGCGAGCCCCATATTGTTGGACAATTTGGGCCGCGGTATAACAACCGAGACATCCTGATTGGTATTCGTTGAAAGAATGAGTAAGGCCGTATAGTACTCCACCAGCAAACATATCTCCAGCTCCGTTAGTATCAATTGCTTCGACATTAAGACCATCTATTTTTTCTATTTTGTTATTACGAACTAACAAGGCGCCGTCCGCTCCGCAAGTTACGTAGGCNGTATCAACTTTTGTACTCANAGCCATCGCGGAACGTTCACGATTTGATTTGTTACTCAAACTCATAGATTCTTGCTCATTACAGAATAGAAGGTCTATCCCGTTATTTAAGATAACGGAAAAACGGTCGGAGAAGGTAGAAACCATGAAGGGATCACTAAGTGTCAGAGATATTTTTTTGTTATGTTTCTTGGCTAGTTCTTGAGCTAGAAGACAAGCGTTAAACCCATTTTCGGAACTTAATAAATAGCCTTCTAAGTACACATAGCTGCACGCGGATATTCGACTTTCGTCAATCTGATCAGGGCTGATACTCGCACTTATTCCTAATGAGGTTAGNAGAGTTCTGTCTGCATCTGGCGTAATTAAAACNACACATCGCCCTGTGGAGCCACTTATCCTGTGTAGCTCTGAGGTCAACACACCGGCTTTACGTAAATCCTCTTGATAAAAATTACCCATTTCATCTTGTCCTATTAAACAGGAATAAAATGTTTTACCGCCCAATGAGGCGATAGCTATCATAGTATTTGCCGCAGATCCGCCGGAAGAAGATGCAATGGGTTGAGTATTGATTTGGCCGATGATNGCAGATTGCTGCTGATTATCCACAAGAGACATCACGCCTTTATCGACTCCTAANTGTAGAAGTTTTTCAGTATGGATTTTGTATTGAAGGTCTACAAGTGCNTGCCCAACACCATATACATCCAATTGAACTGAAGACATCCCNGTCCTTTCGATATTTTAGAAAACACATAACGAAGATAATGAGTGAATTGATTCTGGACAAAACGTGGCTACTTGGCTTGATATTGATTATATTACATCCTTCAATTAATGTAGTTGTTTATCGGTTAAAGTTTTTTTCTGTTTGGCTAANGGGTTTTACGGAAAAAGTTAATGACTTTGTGCCGAATAATTTTCTCAAACATTTTTCAAAGGANGGTATCGTTATCGCAACAAAGGAGAATAATTTTACACGTGTTAATGAAGAAATTCGTGTTTCTGAGGTAAGGTTAATTGGTGCTGACGGAGAGCAGGTTGGTGTAGTAGAAACATCAAAAGCTTTGGAAATCGCTGATCAAGTCGAATTAGATTTGGTCGAAATCGCACCAGATGCAAAGCCGCCTGTTTGTCGTATCGTGGATTATGGGAAGTTTCGNTATGACAAAGAGAAAAAGGCTAAAGAGGCGCGAAAACGGCAAAAAAATGTACAGATGAAAGGCATTCGAATTGCTGGTGCTAATATATCCGANCACGATCTGGAATATCGCGTTTCTCACATTCGTGAATTTATAGAAAAAGGAAACAGGGTAAAAGTCAGTGTCCGATTTCGTGGTAGACAGATGGCGTATCAGGAGAAAGGTCGTCAACTTTTGGGAACCTTAGTTGAGAAGACCGGAGACATTGCAGTGGTGGACCAAGAACCNAGGATGGAGGGGCGTGAAATGTCTTTAATCTTACGTCCTGCTTAGGGTCTTTAATTTGTAAGTGTTAAGTTACAGTTNGAGCGANTCTTGATCTCTCATTAGGTGATGGGNNATTCAATCTGCTGTTATCTCAAAATATTTTTTCCCTTCCAAACCTGCTATAACAGGAAATGATCTTGAATGGGGCATGCCGCTTGGGGGTACGTAACGCACGTTTGTATTGAAATAGGCATAAAGTGCTGTATTCCTAGAAAATGCTGACGTGTTCGGTCCGGATCCATGTACAAGTTTGCTGTGAAAAAAAAGCGCAGATCCNGGATCAAGTGGCACTTCTAACGGATTTGTTTGGTTGGTGATATTATATGTGACGGATTTTGACTGAGGTGCCTTAGCAATATGTCCCCATTCTTTTAAATCCGATTTGTGGCTTTGGGGTATTATTTTGATACAACCGTTGTCCGGTGTACTTTTATCTATCGCAATACTTATCGTGACAAGATTGGGGGGATCTATTGGCCAGTATGAGCTATCTTGGTGGAAAGCATGCTCAGATCCATGAAGAGCGGGCTTGAGCATCAGAGTACTTCTGAATAACATCAGATCAGGACCAAGGATTTCTTTTACTATGGACACGATTTGTTCGTGACGTGCTAATTGAAAAAAAAGATCAGAGTGATCGTAAGTGTTTTCGATTTTTCGTAAAATAGGTGATTGTGATTCTCTATCTGATTCTTTTACGAAGGGTTCGATTTGAAAATCACCGTTCTCAATTGTACCTGATTTCTTAAGGAGTTTTGCCGTTTCTTGCAAACGATTTATTTCTTTTTTACACTCGATTACTTCCTTTTCGTTGAGAAGGTCCGTAACAATCAGGTAACCATTCCTATCGAAAAAGGTTTTTTTCGATTGCTGGTAATGCAAATTTTGATCTCCGGGTTTGTGAGACTACAGTGCCTCAACCACATAGGTAAAGTATCGACTGTACAATGTCAATAGATCTTTACAGGCAAAATGAATTTTAATATGCATCAATTTTTTCCTTTTTTAAGATGGCTTCCAGATTTAAGAAGCCGCAAAATTTTAGTTGCCGATCTGATAGCAGGTGTTACCGTGGCAATGGTTCTCATACCACAATCAATGGCTTATGCAGATTTGGCAAATTTGCCTCATGTCTATGGTCTGTATGCCGCGTGTATTGGGCCTGCTGTTGCTGCGCTGTTTGGGTCGTCGCGACATTTGGCGACGGGTCCTGTTGCTATGGCTTCTCTGATTAGCGCGTCTACAGTAGCGAGTGTAGTTCCTGAAGGAAGTGATCTGTTTGTTGATTATGCTTTATTATTAGCTCTCTTGGTTGGTGTACTGCGTTTGTTGTTAGGGTTAATTCGTCTTGGAATGTTGGTAGACCTTTTGTCTATCCCTGTAATTGTTGGCTTTACGAATGCGGCAGCATTTATTATCGCAACTTCACAATTGGACAAGATTTTTGGAGTTGCTCCATCCAAATTCGAGTCACACCTTTTAGGTGTTATTGATGTTCTACGGCGTGTTATTCACGAAAGTGATGGCAGTACTATAATCATTTCTTTGTGCGCGATAACAGTTATGCTTTTTCTACGTTATTATTTGCCGCGTTGGCCTGATGTACTTATTGCCGCCTTTTTTACATCTACGGCGGCATGGTATATGGGATATGGCGGTGAGATGATTGGAGTCGTGCCATCCGGGTTGCCGAAATTTAGTTGGCCAATGTTTTCGTTTGAAGCGGCAATAGCTCTATTGCCCGGAGCATTTGTACTAACAATGGTGGGTCTAATGGAGGCTATGGCAATTTCAAAAACTATTGCTGTCGAATCGAAACAGGAGATAGATGCAAATATAGAGCTGTACGGACAAGGTATGGCAAATATAATCGGTAGTTTCTTTAGTAGTTTTGTTGTTTCTGGTTCGTTCTCTAGGTCTGCGATTAATTTCCGAAGTGGAGCGCAAACAGGCTTTAGTTCGATAATAACGAGTACATTGGTGGCAATAGTTTTAATGTGGTTTACTCCCATACTTTATTATTTACCTCAAGCAACGTTAGCTGCAATTATATGCCTTTCGGTTGTGAATTTGGTTAGGTTGTCTCCACTTATCCAGTCTTGGCGGGTTCACTGGCAAGATGGGGCTGTGGGAATGCTTACGTTTGTTGCTACGTTAGTCTGGGCACCGAATTTAGAAGTTGGAATTGGGTTAGGTGTGGGGCTTTCGCTTGTATTGAATCTCTACAGAACTATGCGGCCAAATGTGGTTCTTTTAACTCGCCAGGCTGATGGTATGTTGGAACCGACAGCCTTGAATCAGCTGAAGCCAAATTTGAANGTAGTAATAATTCGTTTCGATGGAAGGTTGTATTTTGGATCAAGTCGTTATTTTGAAGACCGGATATTAGACGTTGTCGCGTACTTGCCCGAACTTCGTTTCCTAATTGTTGACGCCGGTGGAATAAACTATATCGATGCTACTGGAATTAATACGATAATTACGTTAATAGACCGTTTAGAATCAGTTGGGATAGAAATGCATTTTTCTAGGCTGAAAGATCAAGTTCAAAATGCAATGGAACGATGTGGGATTTTTGGAGAAAATAAAAATCGACGGTTTTTTAGATGGAACCAACACGCACTCGAGTTCATNGGAAATAGGATGGTGAACAAAGACAGCAATTAGCTACGTTAGGGTTAGACTGGATCGTCCCAAAAAACTAAAATCTTGGCTCTGAAATTGATGATTCACCGTCGGTTTCACTTTTTTCTTGGTTTATTTGTTCGGCAATGGATTGTACTTTTGCACCTGCTTTCGTTTCGAGATTCTCTTTTCGCTGCCGNGCTTCCAAAACNTCTTTCGCAATTTCAAGGGCGGCGAGTATTGCAATGTCGGCAGTACTTTGATGCTTTCCAGCATTTTTTGCAGCTTCTCTCATTTTTTCATCGAGATAATTTGCCGCTTGCTCAATATATGAGCTATCTTTTTCATCATTAGATGAAAGCCTATATTTCTGATTAAATATCTCTACGGCAACCACTTCTTCGTTTTTCATAAGNTNGCCTCTTGAATCTGTAATTGAAAGTGAGAAATGGTATTAGGAATAGGCCTACAAANATACTGGACTTGGACGAAGACCTTATCCTTTTAACTNGAAAAACGTAAAGTGGAGGCCTCCGTGATCTCCCCTAGTCCCGGAAGCCCCCTCTTTTGCGCGCACTGCGCGCCACCATATGGCTATCANAGCAATATATTGTGTATGATTTGGAATGTCAACTATATATTGGGGCTTATTTCGTTGGATTTACATCATTACACGGGAAAAATCTTGGACNAGCTTTGTTTGTTCCCTGAGTATTATNGCTANCCATGGCGTGGGNATTCGAGTATATGAATATCACTCAATTTCNGAAGTAGCTCAGTTTTATTAGAGCTNGTTTTAGATTCANNGAGCGATTCTTCTNTAGTNAATTCGATTTAATTAAAAAAATTTGACAAGATTTGTCAGCACTCTAATTTCTATGGAATTCCTCCTTTATCCATAACTGTTTTATTTTAAAGGATCAAATTCCCTGTGGTTGACGAGCGTGATATAACCCTTTTGAAGGAACAGATTAGTGGTGAGGTGCGTTTTGATGAATCGGCACGCGTCCTTTACAGGACAGATGCAAGTATTTATGAAATGGAGCCAGTTGGTTTAGTATTACCTCGNAANGAGCAGGACGTTATTAATCTNACGTTATGGGCACTTGATCACAACGTGTCGATTTTGCCTCGTGGTGGAGGTACTAGTCTCGCAGGCCAGTCCGTGGGGTCATCAATCCACGTAGATTTTTCCAAATACATGAACCAAATTGGGGAATTGAACCTGAATGAGCGTTGGATATGGGTTCAACCAGGTGTCGTACTTGATGAGTTAAACGAATATTTACGTCCACATGGTTTATTATTTGGCCCCGACGTTTCCACAAGCAGCCGTGCTAATCTCGGAGGAATGATTGGAAATAATTCATGTGGTGCACGTTCGCTNATTTACGGCAAGACAGTAGATAATATTTTGGAACTGCAAGTCGTCCTCGCAGATGGCCAACTGATAAACACGTCNTCTCTTGATGTTGATGCTTATCAAAAAAAACACAAACAAACAGATCTTGANGGTACTATTTATCGTACGATTAGCGAACTGGTNGAGGAAAATTGCGACGAGATTCGTTCTNGATTCCCTAAAGTGATGCGAAGGGTTTCTGGATACAATTTGGATTTANTTTTGGATTCTGACGGCTTCAACTTAAGCGATATTATTGTCGGATCAGAGGGGACTTTATGCTCTGTCGTTGGAGCAAAATTGAAGCTTGNTNCTATACCTAAGGTNAAAGGNTTGGTGGCAATCCATTTTGATGATCTGAACGAATCTCTTCAGGCCAACATAGAAACGTTGGGAACTGGTCCGGCTTCTGTAGAACTAACAGATAAATTNCTGTTAGATTTGACTCAAAAATCCATTGANCATGCNCCCCGAAGAAGGTTTCTACAAGGCGATCCTGAAGCGATATTATTTGTGGAATACTATGCGGAATCGTCGCAGGACTTAGAATACAAAATGGATGTTCTCGAAGATCGGATGAGAGAGAAGAACATGGGTTATGCATATGTCCGTGCCTTATCTGCTTCAGACCAAGCGAATATGTGGGCACTTAGGAAAGCTGGATTGGGGCTGCTTATGGGTATGAAAGGAGATGCGAAACCGACTTCGGGAGTCGAAGATATCTGTGTCCCACCTACTCATTTACCAGAGTTTGTAAGTCGTGTTCAGAATGCCATGACAAATCACGGAGTTGACGCCACTTACTATGGCCATTGTAGCGTTGGTGTACTCCATATCCGTCCAGTGCTGAATTTGAAAGATCCGAAAGGTATTCAGATATTGCGTGCGCTTGAAGAAGAAATGAGTGATATGGCACTTGAGTACGGAGGGGCTATGTCGGCCGAACACGGTGATGGACTTGCACGGAGTGAATGGATCCCAAAAATGTTTGGCGCGCAGATTGTAAAATTATTCGAGCAAACCAAAGCAACTTTTGACCCAAAAAATTTGATGAATCCTGGGAAGATAGTTAATGCTCCAAGGATGGACAAAAATTTGCGTTACGGGACCTCATACGAAACAAAAGAGTTAGAGACTTTTTTCACTTTTGACGCCGAAGGAGGATTTCAAGAAGCTGTTGAACTTTGTTCTGGCGTTGGTCAATGTCGGAAGAAGTTAGTAGGGACCATGTGCCCCTCATATATGGCAACTCTAGAAGAAGAACATTCTACAAGAGGTAGGGCAAATGCCTTGAGGGCGGCATTGAGTGGTAGTCTGGAGAGCGGCTTAGATAGTAAGGTGGTCCAGGAAGCAATGGATCTGTGTTTAGAGTGTAAGGCGTGTAAATCTGAATGTCCCTCAAATGTTGATATGGCTAAATTGAAATATGAGTATTTGGCTCAGTATTATGGTCGCCATGGTTTTCCTGTTCGCTCGTATCTTTTCGGATACATCGGTATCCTAGCAAGAATAGCATCAACATTCGCTCCGGTTTCAAATTGGGTAGCAAATAGTTCAGTGAATCGATGGGTTTTAGACCGTTTTCTAGGTGTAGATCGAAGAAGAAAACTACCACAATTCACATCGAATACCTTCTCAAAATGGTTCAGAAAACGCGAAGCTCCAAGAGGTACAAAAGGATGTGTTGTTTTATACAATGATACTTTTTCTGAATATGAAGAACCAGATATAGCGATTTCTGCCACTAAACTTCTCGAGTCGGCTGGATATGAAGTGATTTTGGAAGCTAAAAAGGTCTGTTGTGGGAGGCCGCTCATCTCGAAAGGTTTTTTGCAGCAGGCAAAAGAAAATGCTCGGAAGAACATAAAGGCATTGCTTCCGTACGCTAGAGATGGAATTCCAATAGTTGGTATTGA
>NZPK01000083.1 GCA_002693325.1 Gemmatimonadota bacterium
TTCGTCAGCCGTGTAATATCGGATGGCCGTTACCCGGAAAAAATATCATATCTACGATAAAAGAAATACCTACAGCACTAAAATGACCTAAGATTAGTCCAATAAAAAAAGGTGCTGATTTTCTGTATAGGTTAATTCCCCCAAATCGCATGATCAGGCTTTTTGCAGCCCATGCAATAAAAATTGCTGCTACTTGGTTGCGAATCATCCAAACGGCAGAAACTGCTAGTCCGACTGGGTGCAGTGGCCACCATGTAAATCTATACTGTAGGAAAGTTAAAAGGCTCATAGCCGTGGCACCAATGCTGAAAAAGCTAAGTTTATGAAAATCGATCTCGGTAGGTGTTTTTATTTTAGCAATAACATCATCGAATGCTCGAACCCCGGCCCCTGAAGATAACCGAAAAAACCAGGAATTAAAATTTGATGCACCTTGATCGTATGCCATAGTAACTACATATATCAGACTTGCGGAAAAACCTACGAAAAGAGCAACGACAATAGATAATANAAGACCTTTTCTATTCATATAGAATTTACTGTGCATGCGNGCGGCATGTGCGGCAGAAGGCATAAATATAGACTGNACATCNCCNAAGAATGAGTANCTTAATCCTAAAGCACCAATTCCACTTGGNGAGATTGCTCCAGTTCCAAAACTTACTACTGTCATCGCCTGACTTACAATTGGTGTTGTCAAATAAAAGATGCCTGTTTGGACTACTAATCTCGTTATTCCCAAATAAGCTATAAAGATACCCGCAAGAAAAAAAACGGCTATACTAATTTCCATTCCAGCCTTGTATAACCATACTGTGAGATAAAATAATCCCAAAAGTAGTGTGATACATGATGTACGATAGGACAATAATTCCCNATGATCTTCAATNGGCAGAGAAGGNTTCCATGCTTTTTTTACTACATCCTTCAAATGGTCACGTGCCATCCATAAACTCCATAAAACGAGTACTACAAACGCTCCCCAGCATTGCCAAGATGTTGAAGGAAGGCCCCAAACAAATGTATCACCAGTAGTAACCCCAATACCGAATCGATTAAATAATCCCTCTTCNAGCATAGTGATAAGGAAAAAGAACCAGATACTGAACGTGATATTAAGATTCGCAAAATACATAAAACCAATTACCGGGAAATAGTAACGAACACTAATCGTTGGAAAACCTTCTGCTATTTGAATGGGGTGTTCCCANGCGATTTCTGGTAGGAAATGGAAGAAAAAACCAACAATATTCCATGCAGCTATTCCGATAGGTATACACATTCCCATCCAAAAAATTCGGTTGTAGAAGATTGAAGGAAACCGATTTAAACTGTGGCTTTTTTCTAATAGAGCCTCTGGAATTTCCATTAAGGGGTAGGCTAAACGTTCACGCTCTACCCATTGTTTTCTAAGAATTACTACCATACAAAAACAGACTAGATACAGGGTGAATATAAAACTTAACCACCAAAACATTGGCATCCCCCANGCGGCTAACAGGGTCGACCACGGCACGGGTTCCCCAATGGGTAAACCTTCGAAAAACCATGTCATAGCAAGTCCCTCGTTGGAGGGAAGAAGCCAATGTGGTAAATTCGGTAAAACATAGGTGTCCCATTGATTTTCTGCGGATGCAAAATAGTGAGGTGTTGTGGGTATGGATAACACGAATCCCATCATAAATATGGGAATTCCTGTAGTAACAAGTCCCATTATTAAAACCGTAACAATTTCTGATGAATTGAGAGACCAAGATGGTTTTATAGAAGTTAGAAGTCCGTTAANAACGATTAAACAAACAAAAAAGAATCCAACGGATATNGGGAAAAATGACCAGGAAATTTCTGACGTACCTAGCACCCAAATTGCGTAAGGTGAGCCAAGGCANACCACAAGGACTTGAAGTACACCGAAAATTAGNGACTTAAATGTAAATCCATGCGAGGCATTAAGATCGTTAGAAAATTCACTATGCATTGATTTAGTAGATTCAGNCATACAAAAAGNTATTTATCGAGTCTCTTTAAACNTGGTGAGGGAANATCNTAGGATTAATGGGGTCCAAGTGTTGTCATCATCACCGTTTCCATAAATCATGAAATGTCCGCCATAGTCTCCACCATCTGGATCGGTGTGGACTATTTCAATGCTGTATTCATCTCCAATTTGTGGCGGGTTCCAGCGCGGATCGCTTAATTTGAATGTTTTAGAAAAAGACACTTTTGCTTCAAGTATAAAACCGCCATCTCCCCAATCAGGTTTATCTTTTACGACATAAGTTGTTGCTTCCTGCGGTAGATGCTCCTCTATATATGTTTCCTCAGAATTTCCATGTCGCCACCATGCGAATTCTTTATTTTTTTGTGGAGTTGCTGTGAAGCAGAAAGCGTTGTCGCCTTGTCCGAACCATTCGCTTGCTCTATCTCTCGGACCTTCCATAAACCAGCATATAGCGTCTCGAAAATACCAACGTTTTGGTGCGGGATTCGGATCCGTAATGTCGCGAATATTATCGTGGACCTCTGCTCCTAAGTATAAATACTCATAGTCCCATGCGATGAAATATCTGGCCTGGAGATCTTCTTCTAGGCTAGAGTTTTCTCCGTGATCTGTAAGCCTATTTCTAGCTCCTCTATCCAATTTATAGAATTCTGTGTTTTTGATTCTATTCATGTCCCAAATCCCATCATTGTGGGCATGATCTCGCCAATCGGATAAATCACCATCGATTATTGGCGACTTTGTGAGTAGTGGTGCGTATATAACGTTATTTGCTTGACTATGGAGTGTTGTGAAAGCGCTTACTATAAGCGAAATGACTAGCAGCAATATAAACGGTCCTTTCTTGAGCTTTTAGATATTCAGTTCCAGACTAATAACAATAGACAATTATAAGATATTCGTCTATACACCTAATATTTTTCAATTTTAACTGCGACTATTTGCTGATAGTTGTTTTATTACNTAATCTTTGTTGCTATATAATAATTTTTTTATAGGGATAAAATGAAGTATTTTTTACCAGCGCAACTTTTAGTAATACTCTTTTTAGTTGGTTGTTCCAAACCCTAGCGTATAGTTCCAGGTCAACCTGTTAAAGTTATTATATGGGAATTTGGTGGCCTGCCGGGCATGCAGGCCTGGACGAAGAAGGCTGTTGCTGAGTTTAATGCTTCGCATGAAGATATCCAAATCGAATTGGAACAACGAGATTGGGCTACTCAACGAGAGAGCTTGATCAGTACGACAATTTTGGGAGATGGTCCGGACATTGTAAGAGTGCACCATAAGTATTCCGTTGAATTTGGTCAATTGGGAGGTCTCTATCCTCTCGATTCTTTTTCTGATTTCCTCGAAGTCAAAGAGCTAATTTTAGATAATGTTTGGGAACAGGTGTATTATGACGGACGCTATTATGGTGTTCCCGTTACGATGGCACCATTTATAATGGCAGTTAATACCAGTATTTTGTCAGAAAATAACCTAGATGTTCCAACGACTTGGGAGGATTTTGAAAATTTAGGGACTCACTTATCTGAAAAGGGCATACATGCTTTTACGATGCCGGGTGGAGTTAATTTAGATACAGCCTATCGTTTTCTACCTTTACTAATGAAAGCTGGCGGAAGAGTATTCGACACGGATTGGACAACCTCCACCTTCAACGGTCCTGCAGGGGTAGCTGCATTGGAATTTCTTGTGAATTTAAAAAATAGTGGATACATGCCTGCTGCTAGTGCCGCTTACCGATTCGATGAAAATGCAGCTCACTGGTCATCTGGAAAAGCTGCGTTATCTATAGAGGGCCCCTTGTGGCAAAATGCTACAAGCGGAAATTATGGATTCGACCTGTCGAAGCTAGCTTTGGCTCCAGTGCCAAGGCCGTCAAAAATAATAGGGAATAATCCATCAGCAACTCTACTGGACGTATTCATGATGTCGATAACAGGATACACACCCGTTCCAGAATATGCTTGGCAGGTTATGAAGAGATTATATGTTGAGGATCCCGTTTGGAGGGCTCCGAACCCAGATTTAGGCGGGATTCCCACCCAGAAAGCCGCCTATGAAAATGGTATAGTATCGGATTATATCGGTCTGGATGTAATGGCAGAAGAAGGCAAAAATTCGGTGGGTTGGCCTGGGCATCCAAGTATTACAGAAATTCAACGGCATATTGCTGACGCTGTCAATATCGCTTTAGTAGGAACGATGACTCCGAAAGAGGCACTGGATCAAGCTGCCGAATCGGTAAACGAAATTCTGGATGATTATTGATAACATTTTTACACGTAAGAAATCATTAGGGAATGAATAATAAATTCACAAAAAACTTGACACCTTATTACTTTTTACTGCCCGCAATGCTTGTTTTGTTGGTAGTAATTCTTTATCCAGTATTGAGCAACTTTTTAATGAGTCTATACAAAGTAAGATTGTTAAAAGGATATGGTCAGGGCGATCTCTTTATAGGTCTGAGTAACTACGTAAAACTACTTGGAAGCAAAGCTTTTATAGATAGTATGTTAGTTTCCCTAAGATTTACTCTACTGTCTCTGCCAATTGCCTTTGTTTTAGGATTGGGTATGGCGCTAATATTTAACGAGATAAAAAAATATCGTCCTGTATTTACTGGGTGTCTCCTCATTCCGTGGGCGATAGCGCCAGTTGTCACAGGGTATATGTGGAGGTGGTTATTCCACGATAGTTTTGGTCTCATAAATTATAGTCTACTTAGTTTAGGTATTATAGATACTAATGTGCCATGGTTAGCAGAGCCTGATACGGCTATGATGGCTGCAATTACTGCGAATGTTTGGCGCTTTATGCCGTATATAACCATAATGCTATTGGCTGGACTCCAAGGTGTTTCAACTGAACTTTACGAATCAGCTCAGGTTGATGGGGCAAACGTAATTCAACGGTTTTTTAATGTTACACTTCCGCAGTTAAGGAATGTTATCGGCGTAGTTTTCCTTTTTGCAACAATATGGATGGTTAATGATTTTGCTCTCATATTCATCATGACAGAGGGCGGTCCTGCACGCGCTACAGAGGTTGTCCCTATAACTATCTATCGCATTGCCTTCGAACACCTTAAGTTGGGCCGGGGCGCTGCTGCGGGTTTAATGCTGCTTGTTTTTCTACTATTTATGAGTGCTCTTTTTATAAGGATGCTCTTGAAGGATCGTGAGGGTAATCGTGTTACTTAGGACTCAAGATCGGATACGAAAATGGATATCTTATGGAATAGGTGGATTGTTTATATTTAGTCTACTACTTCCTTTGATCTGGGTCTTGACTACATCGGTAAGACCGCTATCTGAGGTTTTAGCAACCCCGCCTAAAATTATACCAGATATTTTAACGTTTCGTGCATATTTTGAACTCTGGGATGCAGGTCCGTTCGCCAAATATTTTTTAAATAGCATTTTCATTTCGTTAGCAACAGCTTTTGTCGCTTTATCCTTTAGTGTCAGCGCGGCTTATGCCTTTGCACGGTTTAAATTCCCTGGCGCAACTTTATTACTCATGACGGTTGTTATGTCGCAGATGCTTCCTGGTTCATCTATACTCATTCCAGTTTTTCAGGTTATTAGGTCACTGGGCCTTTTAGATACTCATATTGGTATGGTTTTAGTATATACAGGATTCGCTATTCCATTTTGTACGTGGTTACTAAATGGTTATTTTGGCGCTATTCCGTCTGATTTAGAACAGGCAGCATTGATCGATGGATGTAATCGTTTACAGCTTTTATATCGAATAATAATACCTTTGGCTGCTCCGGCAATTATTGCAGTTGGCACATTTGCTTTTCTCTTGTCGTGGAATGAATTTCTCTTTGCATTTGTTTTAACTAAATCTAAGGCACTTACTATAGCTGTTGGGCTGAGATCGGCATTTCTTGGTCAGTATGTTAACAAATACGATCAGCTTTTTGCGGCATCTCTTATTTTCAGCATCCCACCCATCGCTCTGTTTATTGCTCTTCAGAAATACTTCGTACAGGGTCTTACTGCTGGTGCTGTAAAAGAATAAAGAGATTAACCAAATTTGGAGACACTTTTATGAATTTATGTAAATGTTTTCTGTNANTACTTGTTTTATTTATTTCTTGTGGAAATCCAGAAGTTGATTCAGANCGANTNAAAATAGGTTACGTTGTAAATTTTATGTCTCATGAATGGTATCAAAATATATGTAAGGCCGCTGAAAAACATGCCAGAGAAATGGGTGTTGATTTAATTATTGCTGACGCAAATATGGATGTTGCTGCACAAATATCAAAAGCAGAGAATTTTTTAGCTCAAGGTGTTGATGTTTTGGTACTTACTCCCGTTGATTCTAAGGCAATGGGAAGTGTTGTTGCACNGGCTAAAGAATCCGGAGTCCGNGTTATAACCGAATCAAATCCAGTCACCGGTAGTGACACATATGTTGGAATAGATAATGAAGAAAGTGGATTCAAGGCAGGAAAATGGTTTGCCGAATATGCTGAGAAAAATAACATTTCCCCTAAAATTCTTATNATTGGTTTTCCAAATTTTGATGATTGTCGTAAAAGGGTAGCAGGTTTTAAAAGAGGGATCGCAGAAAAAGATCTTCAATATGAAATAATACAAGAAGTTGATGGGCAAGGTTTGAAGGAAAAAGCTTTCAAGGTTGCTCAAGANGCACTTACGGCAAATTCCGATATAAATGTAATATTNGGCATAAACGATGATTCAGTTTCGGGAGGGATCGCGGCTTATAAAGCTGCAAACCTTGATGAAAAAAAGTTAACTGCTATCGGATTTGGATTTGAGGGAACAGTAGGCCAAACAGCGCTAATGGGAGATACGCCTTATCGTTCGGCTTTAGCTATGTTCCCAGAATTCGTTGGCGTATCTCTGGTCGATGCGTCGATTAAGCTGTCTGAAGAAAAAAGCCTACCTGAGCATTTTGAAACCCCAACGGTAATGGTTACGCGTGAAAATGTTAATCGTTTTTATGATGTTTCCACCGATCCATTTAATATGAAATTGGATGCAGTGAGAGCTTTGTTGAAATGAAGNTANNAATTCGTCGGCTATTAAAAAATGANCATACTGGATTATTGTTTGCTCTTTTATTATTGTGCGTGGTAATCTCTATTTTAAACCCTGTTTTTTTCTCTGCTTTAAATATTAAAAATGTTTTGCGTGACGCCTCTCTGATTGCTATTGCCGGTATTGGTATGGTGATGGTAATTCTTCTAGGTGAGATTGATTTGAGTGTTGGATCCATACAGGCTGCGGCTGGTATCGTAGCTGTTGCAGTTTTAAATGATCAAGAAAGCATCTACCTAGCGTTGGGTGCAGCCTTATTAACTGGAGGCTTAATAGGTCTAATTAATGGTCTGTTAGTTACAAANGCTGGTATAAATTCTCTTATTGCTACTCTTGGAATGATGGCAATTCTTCGTGGCAGNGCAATGGTAAGTACTCAGGCAGTTTCGATTCAGGGAAAAGTCTCTGGTTTTGTTGAAATAGGGACTGGTTACATTGCATCGATTCCTATCCCCGTGTTAGTGGTTTTCATTCTGTTTATACTATTCTATTACCTGCTTCACTTTTCAACATTTGGAAGATATCTCTATGCAATCGGTGGCAATCCTCAGGCGTCTAGATTAGCGGGCCTGTCGGTTGATCGCACTAAGATATTGGTTTTTGTTATTGCTGGAATGCTTGGTGCCTTGAGTGCATTTATTTTGGCCTCACGCTTAAATTCAGGGCAACCTAATGCTGGGCTAGGATTTGAATTACAGGTTATTGCAGCGGTAATTCTTGGAGGAGTTAGTTTGACGGGTGGAGTTGGAAGTTTAACAGGTGCTCTAATTGGTATCATGATTCTCTCTGTTTTAAGTAATGGTCTAGTATTGCTTAACGTATCGTCTTTTTATCATGATATAGCTCGTGGTTTAGTTATAATATTGGCTGTGTATTTGGATAGTCGTAGAAAAAATAGTTTAGTAAAAAAATTGGTGGGAGTTTCCTCCAGTAAATGAGCGATTATGTTATCAAAATGGAATGTATTCAAAAATACTTTCCGGGAGTGCATGCTTTAAAAGGTGTTGACTTTGATCTTTTAGTAGGAGAAGTTCATGCTTTGGTGGGAGAAAATGGTGCTGGGAAATCGACCTTAATAAAAATAGCTTCAGGGGCGTATACGCCTGATGAAGGTCGATACTCTATTATGGGCAATGAGGTGAAAATTACCAGTCCAATGGATGCAATAGAGTTAGGAATTACAGTTGTATATCAGGAATTAGAAGTTGTTACTACGCTTTCTGTTGCCGAAAATATTTTTTTCGGCCGTTTACCTCACCGTTTGGGATGTGTTGATTGGCCTACTTTATATGAGAGATCCCAAATATTATTAAAGAGTGTAGGGCTTGATGTTGATCCAACAGAGATTGTATCAACATTGGGTGTTGGCGCTCAACAACTTGTTGAAATCGCTCGTGCTCTTGCTTGCGACGCTAGAGTGATAATAATGGATGAACCAACCTCCGCTTTGAGTCCAACCGAAGTAGAACATGTCTTTCGGATAATTAACGAATTAAAGTCGAAAGGAGTCTCTGTCATTTATGTTTCTCATAAGTTAGATGAAGTCCTGACGATTAGCGACCGAGTTACAGTCTTTAGGGATGGGAACCGAGTCAATACTTGGTTGATCAATGAAATGAATGAGGAGAGACTGATACGGGAGATGGTTGGTCGTGATATGAGTCTAAATTGTTCATTTGAACGGATGACTGAGCCATGCAAAAGATTATTGACGGTTGAAAACCTTNCTAGCGAAAGAGTACACAANATAAATTTTGAAATTGGGAAGGGTGAGATTGTGGGTTTCTCGGGTCTCATGGGATCCGGTCGAAGCGAAATGATAAACGCACTTTTAGGTTTGGATGTAAGAAAATCTGGTTTAGTTAAGGTTGGAGNAAACGTACTGANTGAAAACTCGCCTCGTAAAGCTCGAGAACTAGGTATAGGNTGTGTTCCGGAAGATAGGCGCCTGGATGGTATTTTCTCTCATCTTAGCGTTACCAATAATGCTAGTATATCATCACTAAGCCAGTTCAGCACTATTGGCCATGTAAAATCTTGTGATGAATCCGTGGCAGTCAATTATCTTGTAGACAAGTTGAAAGTCCGAACTCCAAGTCTGGACCAGCAAATAGCGAAATTAAGCGGTGGAAATCAGCAAAAGGTTATAATAGCTCGTTGGTTATTAGTTGAAAATCTTAAGATATTGATCGTTGATGAACCTACGCGAGGTATNGATGTTGGGGCAAAAGAGGAGATATATCGTTTGTTATTTGATCTGGCAAATGATGGAATAGGCGTACTGGTTTGCTCTTCTGAGATAAATGAGATCATGAATCTAAGTGATCGAATTTATGTGATGTGTGAGGGCACCATAAGCGCTTCTTTTTCTAAGACTGATGCTACGCCGGAGCGTTTATTGGCCAGTTCTCTACCCAAAGCAGTTTTAGCTTGATTTTAATTAAGGATAGATAATGCAATTGCTGCAAGTTACGGTTTCGATTTANTTGATTTCATTATTTGTGAGCTGTGCACCTCTTACGCGGCCAATTGANACATCTGGGGTGGAAAAAGNTATTAATNAAATTATCGAAGGNCCGGAAGTAGATCCCGTAGCAGAATATTGGGCAAGTCGGTCAGCTCATAAAAATGAGTTTACTATCGAGCCTATATATATTGCTGTTATACCTTTTTCAGATCAATCTGGATTTAGAGAAAACTTATGGGATTTGTCAGGTGGCCTGGCGAAACTCTTAAGTGATGAAATCAATGATTCAAATGAATGGAGAATTATTCCGTATGACGCACTATGNGCAACAGTTTCGTGTGATACNGGAGTTTCATTAGGAGAATGGTTTGAAGCCGGTAAAAAGTTGAAAGCAGACGTTTTAGCTATGGGTGTTCTTCTCGATTATGATATGAAGCGACTTGCAGTAGGTGATCCACTATTGGGTGGATACAAATCCTATGTTGGGTTGGCGGATATCGAGTTAGAAATTGTAAGGGTTGATGATGGTCGAAGTATTGGAAAGGTCAATGGAGTTCAGGAGGTTTCCGACCGTGACCTAGGATTGGATTTATTTGGAAAACCTAGAGACCAAGACATCGAATTTGCTAATCTGCATACGGTGATATTTGGATCTGATGAATTTAAGAAGACACTTATTGGTAGAGCAACTCTGGGTGCAATGAACGATATTCAACAGGAATTAGTCGCTTTAATGCAGCCAGACAATATAGAGATAGAGTCGAAAACTGCTTTAGTCCTCTCCTATGAAAGGAATATATCGGATAGCGGAGNAGAAACAGTTTATATCAGTGTTGGCTCTCAGAATGGTATCCGCGAAGGATATCGGTTGACGGTTATAGCAAAGAGTGATCGAGGTGAAATCNGTGCAGGTGACCGCGTTGGAGTGATTNAGGTTTCAGAAATCGTGGGAGCAAATTTGGCCCGTGCAAAAATCCTTGAGGGCGTGGATTCTATATCGACGGGTGACTATTTAGAAATTTATACGCAATGATTTTAAGAGTATAGGAATGGTATGAAGCGGAAAGTTGGCGCAGTGGATGGGCTAGGGAGGGGGATTTCTCTTGTAGAGGAAATGCCTGATTTAAAAAATGGTGAAATAGAAGTAGAGGTTGCAGCTTCACTTATAAGTCCTGGAAGTGAACTTGGGAGCTGTGGAAGCCGACGAAAAAACCCCAATCATAGCATCAGTCCTCGTCCGATAGGATATGCAAACGCCGGCATTGTTACGAAGATTGGATCTAATGTAAATGATTTCGAAATCGGGCAACGGGTAGCGTGTATGGGAGCTGGTTATGCGCTCCACGCTGATCGTGTAAACGTTCCTCAGAATCTTAGTGTTGTAATTCCTGATAAAGTTACTTACGAAGAGGCCGCATCTACTCATCTTGCAGCTACAGCGTTACATGCACTAAGGCGGACGGAACCTTTGTTTGGTGAATTTGGGTTGATTATGGGATTGGGACTAGTTGGGCAACTGTGTCTTCAGTTTGGACGTCTGTCTGGTTGTCACATAGCTGGGATGGATAAATACACATTACGTACAGAAAAAGCTATCCAGGGAGGTGCAGAAACAGTAGTGAAGGTCGGGAGTGAAGATCCTATCGAATCAATTTCAGATTGGACCAAAGGATATGGTCTTGATTTTGGTATGATCGCTTTTGGAGGAGACGCAAATGATGCTTTTGAAACGACGTATCGATCGATGAAGAAAACACCTGACGGTCACCATATGGGGAGAATAACTATAGTTGGCGGTGCTGAGATTAATCATGGTTTTGGTGCTGGATTAGGTAATGTTGATATTCGAAGCGCAGCACGAACGGGCCCTGGTTACCATGATGAAAATTATGAGCAAGGAAATAATTATCCCAAAGTTTTTGTTGAGTGGGACACAAAAAGAAATATGTCAGAATGTTTAAATTCTATTCAATCAGGCTCTTTAAGGGTTTCTCATCTGTATACGCATAGTTTTGCCTTGGACAACTTTGATCAAGCAGTTGATGTTTTGGTAGAGAAGCCGAGTGAGGCCCTAGGTGTCATCGTAAATCCTTAACTTTTTCGCCAATGTTATTCTGGTTTTCCAGTGACTAGATTTTCTTTACCTTCCGGAGTAAAGGTGACTGTTGGCAGGTCAATCTTCTTTCCAGAGACCATATTCTCAAGAAGAGAGACGACACCCTGTATAGCTGGCTCAATCATCGCTTCTCCTTTTTCACGATTTCCTAAGGCAGCTGATTCATTATCGATTTCTTCTATGTGTACTCTTTCCGGATCCAAATAAAGCATGGTTGATGTTTCAAATTCATCCGCGTGTCCAGGAAGACGACCATTCTCCATTTGTTCCTGAACTAACTTAGTATCGTAAACATCCCAGTATGACTGGAATCGAAGATTTATGTTAAGCTTATCGCGATATTCGTCAATCCGTCGCATCATTGGTTTCACATTTCCTCCATGTCCATTCAGGATAAGTATGTTTTTGATCCCTGCCCGAACTAAAGAATGGCATACGTCGAATACATACTCGCAGAAAATCTCTGGCCGGACTGTGAGAGTTCCAATGTGTTCCATCCAGTGTTCAGAGACACCTATGGCGACAGGCGTTGCCACTATTATGTTGGGATTTAATCGGCGGGCTGCATGTTCAGCCATATAACTTGCGTGGAGTGTATCGTGAATCATATGCAAGTGCTCATTATGTTGTTCGGTGGCTGCAGTAGGAACAATCGCTGCATGTATTGTTCCAGCTTTCATTCGCTCCCGGAATTCTTTACGAGTAAAATCACCTATGAATACACGTTCATCGCTCATGTTTATATCCTGTATTGAGAATTCATTGATTTAGCTT
>NZPK01000084.1 GCA_002693325.1 Gemmatimonadota bacterium
CAGCGACCATGATATTTGGTCATTGTGGCTTGGTCCAGGCCGTTGTCAACGTCTGAACAGGCACGACAATGACGAATGCGCATCGCGCGTGACTTTGTCACAATATGTACATATTGTCAAATTCCTCGCAACTGTGGGGTCTTCTCCAAATTGAATTGGTTGAGTTTAATTTTCACAAGTTGCCAGCCACCGACAGACGTATCAACATGCCCCTCCTTAAAGAGTTCGACCAACTTTTCACCCATATAAATTGAGAAATACGAACTCTTCTGCCGTGGAGAAGTCACTCCATCTAAATTGATTGCAAAACTTAACCAGTCATAGCCCACCAAATCGAATGGTTCAGAAGGTCTGAAACGTACGTTCCAATCCCAGTCTCCGTCCACTCCGCGAAAAGAGGCTGCACGCTGGCCACTATAGACAATTTTACTCTCATTCAAGTCCTTTGGAAGTTTCTCTATCCACGTCTTGTTTTGAACGGTCCATGCTTCAGACAGTCCATCATTAAAAATCCAATAATCAGGACGCTTTTTCACAGGGAGTAAAAAGATATTTTTAGGCAAACGAACGGTAGCTTTCGTNTCTNTNGATCGCTGGGAGACACGAATAGCAATNGTCTTAGGACCNCCTAATNCCGACGTTTTGATNGACTCTGATAATTTGAAGTGATCAGNACTCACCTCTGTTAANAAGACGGATTTAGAGCCNCCAAGNGTGCTTAGGTCAGCCTCTACAGTCGAANTTAAATTATTTCGAAGTGATCTCTCAATAACCACCTCGGCTTCGACATTTACCACCGAACCGGCTAATACCGAATCTGGCATCGTATAATTTGCTTTTGCAATAATGGGACTATGTTCAACCATGAATATCGCCTGGACATTCTTATCGCTGGATAGGTAGAGGCGACCNTCCCGATCCGTCGTGATACCAACAGGATAACCCCATACATCTTCAATATCCGTTCCGGTTTGAAATCCCGTCAAAAAATCCTCTCGATAAACGAACGACTTATCGGGTTCGCCAAACAGGGCAATCACTTTATATCCGGGTGAGGGTGCCAACTTCGCATGTCCCGCATGCAACGCAATAAATGCAGCATTTTTATAGCGCTTAGGAAAAAGATTTCCTTCATAAAAATGAATCCCCATTGGTGCTGTATGTGCAGGCAACAAAGCTATTGGTGGTTTCATACTCGAAACAAGCAACGAATCCGTTTTTGTAAGAGGTAGATTCTTTTCATAGTCAGGAATAGAAAAATCAATGAAATTTTGATAACCGTACGCTAAAGGAACACCATAAAACCCATATTCCCGAATAACATCAACCCATTCTGGAGGAATCTGATTTCCTTCTTTATCATGACCGTTATTGGTCCCCCAAAGCTGATTCGTCTCCGGATGCAAGTCCATGCCCACAACATTACGCACCCCGCTGGCAAAGATCCTGCGCCCCGACCCGTCTGTATTAAACTCAAGAATTACGCCACGCTCCGGTTCATCATTCCGACACATGTCACATGGCCAACCAACTGACAAATAGATTTTATCGTTGAACTTGTCGATTACTATTGTCCGAGTCGAATGACTGCCGGTTGATGGTATATCATCGGCAAAAATAACCCGATCTTGGTAACTACCATCTCCCTCAACATCTTCATATCGAAAAATTCTATCTCGGTCCGCCACATACATGAAATTACCCAAAAAAGCTAGACTGTGGGCACGTTTAAAACCGGTCGCAACAACTACCAACTCGTCCGCAACGCCATTTTTGTCTCTATCAGGTAATGCAACGATTCGTCGATTATTCATATCAGCTACATGTAAAACGCCATGGGTATCGAATTCCATTAAACGAGGTTTATTCAGATTGTGACCCGAAAACACCTTAACCGTAAATCCCGGCGGTAAATTGACAGTTAAATCCTGGGGTATATTTGCAAATTCAGTGGGAACGATTACCGAAACAGGCTGAAGTGTTATATCGTGTGACGGCGTAATAGAGTATGTGCCCGGTATCTGTGCCGCTTTTGAATCACAATGGCCGCCTGCAATTATCACGAAAAAAACGAGACCAACTCCAAACATTCAATAACCTTCCATTGGATGACTCAATCTGAATTCGCCAGCAAATTACTCTTCCAAATAGTTTTACACTCATAAAAAACATCTAATCCTAATTGTCCGTATCGACGACCAATGCCACTCTGTTTAAAACCGCCCCACGGGGCTCGGTGGTCTATTCGACCATTATTGTTTACCCCAACAATACCTGTCTCTAACCGACTGACGAAGAATTGCTCTCGCTGCGGGTTCTCGGTCCAAATAGACGCCAGTAATCCAAAATCAGTGTCATTTGCCAGATTTAGCGCTTCATTATCATCATCAAATTCGATAACTGACAATACCGGACCAAAAATTTCTTCGCGACATACAGGATTACTTTGGTCTTCAAAAAGAAAACACGTCGGCTCAAAATAACATCCCTTTGCATACTTCTCATCCACTGGTTTCTGCCCACCAAAAAGTAATTCACCAGTTTTTTTACCCAAATCGATATATCTTTCCACACGTTGTATTGCAGTTTGGTCTATAAGGAGACACGGATCGCTTTCCAACGAACGGGACTTTAGTAACTGAAGAAATACTTCCCGCACAGATTGATGAATCAGCACACGGCTTATAGCCGAACAAGCCTGTCCAGGATATGCAGATGCTATCGTAGCATTTACTGCCTTAGAAATATCAGCGTCAGCGGATACAATTTGTACCGTCTTACTCCCTAAATTTAGTTGTAAGCGCTTTAGACTTTTTGAGGCTGATGCCATTATTTTCTGCCCGGTAGCAGTATTCCCCGTAAAACTGACCAACCGAATCAACGGATGCTCAGCCAAGGCCTTCCCAATCCCAGACTCTTTGCCACTCAGAATATTAACTACTCCTGGCGGAAAACCTGCAGCATTAAAGGCCTCCACAACCTTGAGTGCCTGAGCCGCTTCCTGAACGGGAGCTTTCACGACTATCGTGTTACCTGCAATTAACGCGGGAATGGCTGCTAAAATAGTTCCGAGCAAAGCTCCGTTAAACGGCACAAAAATAGCTACAGGTCCCAGCGGCTCTCTTATAATTTGACAAGAAAGGTTATCGTCCTGCTCAAAAACCTCACCAGTTGGTTCGTCTAGTTTGCCCACATAATAGTCAATCAGTCTATCCACCAAGGGAGGAATTTCAGAGCTACCGAGGGGCAAGACCTTTGCCGAATGTATTTCGCTAGCAAATTTATTTAGGCTGCTTTTCAAACTATCGAATAATTTACGTTTTTCGTTTCTATCTACGGTTTTCCACTCATCATAAAACGATTGGTGCGCAACCTCACATGCCATTTCCACATCCTCTATNGTAGCCTCNGGAATTTCGGCAATTANTCTACCATCCANAGGGCTNNNTAAAGGATACGATTCCCCNGATTTTGAAGAGCATAAAATGCCACGAATCAGCATTTTGCTTTGTTTTATATTCAATTANTTCTNCTCNNTTTTAANNNTGTTGGNTTANGATANTTCAATTTATCAATTCGCCTCCNCTAACCGANGGTACTNCCCGCAAATCCTTTCCCTGAACCCGAACCAAACCATTTTCCCAAACAATCAGTCCAATACTCATTGCCTCTACTTCCACTTTCCCATCCGGGACTTCAAAAACGACCGATGAAGTTCCTGGACCATGATAACCGGCAACCCAGCATTTACGTTTTGGGTTCGAAAAAATCCAGGCAGGAAATTTTTCACATCTTAAAACAGCTTCACCCATCTTGACAAGTCCGGTAGAGTTTTGTTCCATGAGAGGCGACTTCATCATCGGCCAGTCCTGATCACCTTCCTCAGTCCAGCGGCGTTTTAATTTCCATCGCATCAAGTCGATTTCAACTCCAAGATTACGCCCATCTCGCGAGTACTCGACTTTCCATATTCTCTCTTCACCATCGTCTTTGCCACCAAACGTGAAAGGATCATCAGAATAATCTAATAGCTCACCCCTTTCCACTTCTTTCACAAAGTCTCTTGCATCACAAAAATCACTCCGCTTGCCTATCTCGGCATAAAATCCCGCTTGAGGCAGGCCTTGATAAAACGATCCGGGCCAACCTAACTCCCAAAACGTTTTTGGCGGCCCCTCGTAATTATAGGCTTCTAACACTAAACTTCCATTGCGCTCGAGTAATCGAGTCGGCGGTTTGTGGCTAAGCTCAGTATGAGTGAGTAAACGAACAGCAGTATAGATAGACCCAGATCCCACAACTATGGTTTCATTTCCCTTTACTACCTCGGGAAGTTTTTCCACTCTGCGATCCCCTATCCATATTTCATCAATTTTGTGCCGCCGCATCCATACAATAGCCATCTTTAACCCAGAGCAAGGCTGACGCGCGCCGATTATACGCGGAGTATAAAGTCCGATAGCACGAGTCCTATCTTGGACTCCCCAAAATCGCCCTTCGTCTGGCTGGAGTTGCATATTCGAACGTGAAGGTGTCGTTCGGAAGTCTCCCAACCATTTTTCGTCAACNANGTATTTACTGAATAAAACATCCGTCTCTAATCCAGCGTTAAAATGAGCAATAAAGACGCTCGATTCGCCTTCAACAAATCTGTTCGCCTGGCTACTTAAATCCTTAGACGCCACGCCAAGAGAGAATTCATCNTCTAAATAAGTTGTCATCATCTGNNGATCCNACAAATCAGACGTCTNTTTTATTTCACANGGAAAAGTTTTGTCCTCAAGAGCACCCAACATCCATTGNGGTAANGTNNCGGATTCNATCCAACTGCGCATCCANCCGATCTCAGAAGGTCCCGACAAATCTATTTGCGGTTGGTAGGCTCTACTGAACGGTCCAACCCAGCGATTCGTGGGCAAGTGCCCATGCAGAAGCGCACTAACTCCCATACGTGCAGAGAAGACGTCGGCAATCAGGCGTGTTGATCCATCCGAGCTAAGTTTCGCCAACTCAGCCAAACGCTCTATGGACATCCCTGTATATCCNGGACAGTTGTATTCATAAAANGTGCCNGATTCNCTCGTAAAATTCANCCACCGAANTAATTTGTCTCGCCCNCGTTCTNAAATCACCTTNTCANCNAGCAATTCTCCACCTAAACAGNTATCGAANACATCAGCTGCAACAATGGTNGTATATCGAAGATGAACATCAATTCGTGCTATCGCACTCAATCCGAGTCTGATCCCTTCAAATGCTTTGTCTGTCATGCTAATGGGTAACGATAGGCTCCTTTTCAACAATACTCTAATCAATGGCATCACANTAAAGTGGACCGCATTCAAATCTTCCACCATTTCGTCTTCGCGCTCCCAAGTGAAATTTCCATAGTGAGGTGCGCCCATCCTACGCTCCTGCGATTCGAAAACAGCATCCAATATCTTTTCAGCTCGCTCGACATCTAACTCNGTGCCGTTCTCAATTAGATCTGCAACTAAATTCATACCTGGAATGGTAGCATGAAATACTTTTCCATTTACAGTTCTTGCAGGNAAATTCACCTCCGGATCAAAATCTTTTGGTAAATTCAGGGGCTCCCTATTCTGAANCATTTCAAATCCTCTTATCGAAAAAATTGTAAGCGATATATGACAAAGCTAAGAAGCTTTCATCGCAANAAAAACCTCGTATGTTAANCATCGCAGCATATAACATTTGAGCATCAAATTNTTTACCGAATGCATTATCATCGCCATATTATCAAATAGTGGCTGTTTTTGACGGATGGTTAATAAAAATTTCGTTATCACAATTAGACAAATAGGGAGACGGATATGAACAGGGAATATCTGCTTACCGACAAGCAGATGGCACAATTCATCGCCCACGGATACGTATCTTTATCTACCGATCTAGGTAACGATATCCACCAGAAAATCTTCGATGAGCATAGAATAATTTTTGAGAAAGAAGGAAATCCAGGCAACAATTTACTNCCACGNGTGCCTCTAGTAAATCGAGTATTCAAGGATCCAAAAATCGTAGGCGCACTGATTAGCACGCTAGGAGAAGATTATTATCTACAACCCCATAGACATCCCCATCATAACATCGCGAACAGCCAAGGGCAAAGCATGCACCAGGACGGTGGTAAACGCTGGTCTCACAAAACGAGGTATCTCCTAGCATTTTATTATCCGCAGGACACTCCCTTAGATCTTGGCCCTTCCGGGGTCATCCCAGGAAGCCATTACTTTAATTCACCTGAAGGAGCCCCAATTGACGCAGAAATCCCTCTTGTGGCAAAAGCAGGTACAGTCACGATATGTGATTACGACCTTTGGCATCGAGCTATGCCAAATACTAGTGACAGAAACCGTTTCATGATAAAATTCTTGTTCGCACGTATGACAGAACCGGAAAANCCAACATGGAATAATGAGGTCCGGGAATGGGTCAAAGTACCCAGCGTACTCCCNGGAGACGATATGGATTGGCAACAAATGTATGCGCATCGCTGGTATTGGCATTGTGGAGAATACCATACACCGAAACGTATCACAAAAAAACCTCCAGAGGAATTATTAAATGACATTGCTGGAAACAATGAACGCCAGGCCATNGCNGCAGCCTACGAGATAGCAAGCCTTGGCGGGTATATGGTGAAGGAACTAATTGAACTTCTCGATAGTGATTCTGAAATGATTCGAAGAAACAGTGCNTACGCCTTGAGTGCGATCGGTGCTCCGTCGGTAAAATTGTTACAACAAGCTCTACAAACAGGAAAAACAGAAAAAAAAGCAGAGGCAGCTACCATTCTTGGCGACCTTGGGAAAATATCAGCAGATGCAGTAAGCACTCTATGTGAAATTTCCNNCGACGACGAGGAACTTGTGCGGCGTCGATGTATCGAGGCTCTTGGTTTGATAAGATCGGATTCTGCCAACGTAATCCCAACTCTGATGTCCGCACTTAGAGACCAACACGAATCTGTGAGACAAGCAGGAGTCATGGCAATTTGCAGATATGGGGCAAGTGCAGCAAAAGCGACACCTGCGGTAAAAGAAGTGCTCGAAGATCAAAATCGATATGTTCGTGCTGATGCCTTACAGGCGCTAAAAAGGATTGGCACTGTTGAAGCAATAGAGGAACTAATTGAGCAACTTATGCCTGCAAGATGGTGCCCGCTAACTTCGCCCGAAAGTACTTTTTAAAAATTTTTCTAAGTATTACCAAAAACGGAGCACAAGTATTATCGTTCACACTAGAAAGATCACGCAAATGAGCTACAATGAGACCCATAGACCACAATTTCACTTCACTTCCCAAAAATACTGGTTAAACGATCCAAATGGTCTCGTGTATTACNATGGGGAATATCACCTCTTCTTTCAGCACAACCCTCAAGGCTTACTTTGGGGCAATATGACATGGGGACATGCCGTAAGTCCTGACATGCTACACTGGACNCAACTTGAACACGCGCTNTANCCCGACGAATTAGGCACCATTTTTTCTGGTTCGGCAATAATTGANTGGAAAAACACCTCCGGGCTTGGTAAAAATAAGATCCCGCCAATGATAGCCTTTTACACTTCCGCTGGAACAGGTCCAGTGCCCTTTACCCAGAGCATAGCCTTTAGCAACGACCGCGGACGCTCGTGGGAAAAGTATCGAAACAACCCAATTTTGAACCACGTAATTGAAGAAAATAGAGACCCGAAAGTAATTTGGGATAAAGAGCATCGTCAGTGGCTCATGGCGCTGTATTTAACTCAATCCGACTACGCAATCTACGGATCTAAAAATCTTCTCAAATGGGAACCAATTTGTAAAGTAGAGCTACCTGGAGTCAGTGAGTGTCCTGATATCTTTCAACTGCCCTTGGACAATAATTATAACGAGAAATATTGGATCTTTTGGGGCGCTAGCGGTAGCTACGTGTTGGGAAGTTTCAAAAATGGAAGTTTCGTCTGTGAAACAGAACTGATCAGGACTGAATGGGGACCCAACGGCTACGCTGCACAAACCTGGAGTGACATACCTGGCGAAGATGGGAGACGCCTCCAAATTTCATGGATGCGCGGGGGAAAGTATCCAGCCATGCCGTTCAACCAGCAGATGTCTTTCCCCGTCGAACTTTCGCTCAAAACTACACCGGAAGGGATTCGCTTATGTCGACAACCTATCCGAGAAATATCCAATTTGTACATACGAGACATACGGCAAAGTGTCGTAGAAATTCGAGAGGAAGTCCCATTTATTCCGCCGATCAAGAGTGAACTATTAGACGTNAATTTCATTTTAGACATGGGCAATGCACATACTATGTCAATAAAAATATGCGGAAAAAATCTTGTNTATCGAAGAAATACTAGCCAGCTTTCATTCGATAATACTACAGTCAANAACGTCGGTCTCCGAAACAATACCATTTACTTGCGATTCTTAGTCGATCGAACCTCAATCGAATTATTCCTGCACGAGGGCGATGTGACTTTGTCACAGTGCTTCTTACCCGAAGCTGCAAACCACATTTTGGAATTTTGCTCAACCGGAGGCGATATTTATCTCAACCAATTAAATATTCACACGCTGCGATCTACATGGTTTTGAGTTTTTTGTGATATTGCGTTTTTACAGTTCTTGCACATGTTAATAGGACAACTTCATTNATAACATTTGGAAAGTGCTATGGCCTCGAAGACTGACGAACTTACGATCAAACATAAATTAGTCACGGCAGCAATTTCGCTTTATACCGAGGAAAACGAAAACTTTTCGATAGCCTCCTTGGCAAAAAAAACTCGCATTAAAAAAGCCGNGATTTTNAAAATATTCCNATCGAAANGAGCGATCTTAAATTATTACTATTCTCTCTGTCTTATGCGTTACCGAAACATGGTAATTGAAATCGACGATTTTGAAGAATGGGGCCCGGAAGAACGTCTTGCAAATTTTGCCTACGCAATGTTTGATCTTCTCGGAGAGGAACGCGAATTTGTAGATATCCACTTTCGGAAACAGGTTTTCCGTCAGAGCGACACAAAGTTCCACCGAGATACNAAAGTATTGTTCCAGGAATTNCTNNAAGATGNCTACTTTGGCGANTGGATAGCAGGCTTTCTCNCNAAGGANTACATGCATGTGATTTATTTTTGGCTAAATGACGATAGCGATGAATCAGAGCGTTCCATCGCGCTAGTCGATAAAGTAACTGCTTTTTTGGGGGAATTAATCCGATCAGAAAAATTAGCAGTCAAAGGCGTCGACCTCACCAAGTATCTGATAGCAAACAATGTNATTAAAGTNCCATTCTCGCAAAATCTTCTCACTAAATTTTTTCGATGGATCCCATGAGTGATTTTCCNTCNGGAAAGTTTGAACGNAGTAAGGTNTTAGCTAAAACCGGCTTGAAAATNGGTACTAATTATGCTCGCTTTTACGCTAAACATGCAGGAAGAAACGTCACAGCTGAGTCGCGTTCTGAACTGAATTATAAAAACGCNGAAGATCTCTTCAAGAATTTCACTCACTTAAGGGGTAGCGTATTAAAACTGGCTCAATCACTCAGTATGGACAGCGGTGTCATGCCTCAGGAATTTATCGAGGTAATGAGTAAAGCCCAGTATCGAGTCCCGCCGATGAACCGTGCACTCGTCCGTCGGCAGATACATCGAGAACTGGGTAAATATCCTGAGGCTGCGTTCTCAAAATTCAACGAAAAAGCTGTTGCGGCGGCCTCCATTGGCCAAGTACACGAAGCCNCAGACAACGCAGGNCAAAAACTTGCTGTAAAGATTCAGTATCCGAACNTCCGTGATACGATAGATTCTGATCTGAGTATGGCCCGAACGATTTTCTCACCCATGTTAAAAACCGGAGACATGGACACNTATATAGATGAAATTCGCAACACTTTACTTAGCGAAACCGACTACNGTTTAGAAGGTAAACAGATTGAAAATTTTTCTACAATTTATGGAAANGACCCNCGCGTAATTATGCCNAAATGGCTTCCAAAATTGAGTAACGAGCGNATTCTAACAATGAGTTACATAAACGGACAGCACCTAGATGTTTTCCTGAAAAGTGGCCCTACATTAGATCACAAAAATCATTTTGGAAAACTACTTTGGGATTTCATTCATGATCAGATAGAGCGTAAGATATACACCTTTCATGCCGACTTGCATCCGGGAAATTTTCTGTTCCGGGAAGATGGAAGACTCGGCGTGCTTGATTTCGGATNCGTCAAGAAATTCCCAACAGAATTTCTTGACATTTGTGTCGATATGCTATCTTCTCACATCAGAGATGATGAAAGTGCTATAAGAGATTGCTATATCGCAATCGGTATACTAAATAGCAAAGACATTACGTCAAACAAAAGCGTAGACCTATTTGAATTTTTGAGAGCATTTGGAAAGCTGATAGTCAAACCTTACAATTTTCCGACGTTCGACTTCGGAGATAGCGAATATCGTGCACAGTTCAACAACTATATGCGTGAATCTTTTAAGTGGCGAGATATCCGAGTTTCAAGGCATTTTATTTTTATAAGCAAATTGTTATTTGGTCTATACGGAATGCTNATGCAACTCAAACCAACAATCGATACAGAGCGTAGTANAGAGATTCTATTACACTCTTCTGAAAAGCGGAATAATTGACATCATCACTAACCCTATTTTGCGTTTTATTTACTCTACTTAACTGCAGCCCGCCATCTACCCAAGAAATAATTTCTNATTATTCGCAAAGAATNCAAAATGTCGTTGGNAACNANAATCANAAACCATANACNAGTTCNCTAAAGNCNTANCCTCGTCGNCGTCACATAANATTNNACNACACCGACAAGCGAATAANTTTTCTTGANTTTTTCNCNCTTGATCAATGTGGNTTNCAAAATTTAATTGCAAACAGNAACAGTGNATTNGGAAAACAAATGNTGAANAGCCAAAAGCTACTTTATGAACATCAATTANCGCTAACGTTAACTACNTGTATCAATCAGCAAAAACTNCTCAATAANCCAAATGAAGACTTTNTTAACAAACTCTATGANATCAGAGATGCGAAAGCAAACGATTTGAGTATNGCTTACTGGAATGGAGTTTTTGCAAGTAAAGAAATTCAAAATCACTTTTCCTTTTCAACAGGCCCCTTAGATATCAACAAAAATCTTCAGCCTATGTTACAACTANATGCTTTAAAATTTCTAAACAACTTAAATTCAAGATTAGGAACTTCTTCAACTCTCACATCTGAAGAAATGGAAGTCCATTATCACATTCTCTCGAATCGCCAGTACGGTGGCGAACTACTTCAATCAATGGATCTTCTCGCTTTTTATTTAAATGAAATAGGGACTTCTCTGAATAAACTGACGCGCTCAAATACATTCTGTAGTCAAAACAGTTCAAAGCAAAAGGCAGCTGTTTTAAATAATATTTTTAATAAATTTTACGTAGGTAAAATTCAACCCTATTTAGCTAGAGTACACAAGGAAAGCCATAATTGGCTAACAATTTTCGAAGAGCTCGTAAGTCAACATCCGATCAAAGCGACGGAATTCCGCTCATATTATGAATACCAATTAGACCCTATAAAAAAAACTTCGACATTTGCACGGCTGAATTCTGCTAATACAAGACACGTAAANGCCTGGCAAATGCTTTTTGACAAGTGTAACGTTTCNTCTTACGACCGTGATACTAAAAAACTTTGACAATTTGAGAATAGATTTTTATTCCTGTATATTGTCTGCTATTAATTTATATCAAGTGGACTAATCCAGAGGACCTTTCATGTCTTTTAAATTTGTTTTCCTTCATAAAAAAAGCGGGATTNTTGAAGAATATGCGAGGGCTATGAAAAATGCCGTGCCTGATTTAGAAGTGTCTTTTTCTTCGGAAAGGGAACAGCAACTCAGTGATCTAATCGAAGCACGTGGGTGTTATGGAACGTTAGACAAAGANTTAATNGCTTCAGCAAAAAAACTGGAATGGTTAGCAGCCCCACAAGCCGGCCCTCCTCGNGGATATTACTTTTCTGAATTGATAAANAGTAGCATTCAGGTTACAAATTTCCGCGGTATTTTTAACGACCACATTTCTTCACATATTATGGCGTTTGTGCTGTGCTTTTCGCGCGGTATGCATATTTTCTTCCCAGACCAATTCCAACAAAAATGGACTGCCAGCGGAGAGAATAGCCCTGCAATTCATCTACCCGAATCAACGACTGTTATCGTTGGTATAGGAGGCATAGGAGCAGCAACAGCACAACACTGTAAACATTTTGGAATGGAAGTAATAGGNGTTGATCCAAGAGTATCCTCTAAACCAGAGGGTGTTGACCAACTATACGAGCCCGAAGAGTTAGATAACTTACTCCCTGAAGCCGACTTCATCATCGTTACTGCGCCCCAAACTCCATCTATGGAGGGACTATTTGACAAGTCAATGTTCGACAAAATGAAAGATAGCGCTATTTTTATCAATATCGGACGAGGGTCCAATGTTGTACTGTCCGACTTAAACGAAGCACTGAGAAATAACGGTATCTCCGGAGCAGCTCTCGATGTATTTGAAATTGAACCTCTTCCGCAAGATCATCCATTATGGACCGCACCAAATTTTTTAATGACCCCACACATGGCTGCCGCAGGCCCCTACCTAACTGAAAGACGAATCAAACTTATGGTAGAAAACTGCCGTCGCTTTTCAAATAACGAGCCCTTATTAAACGTAGTAGATAAAAGAAATTGGTTCTGAGACAATGCAAATCAGTGTAGCCAGTCGTCTAAATGTTCCTCTACAAAATGGTCATCCACCAAATGTGGATATTGGGTAGATACCCGCTCAATTTCTGAAGCCTGTCCGGGAGATAGTGTCTCTTTAGGGTCGATACACCAAATGCCATCTAATAACTTCTGTCTATGAAGTACTTCATGTATCCCTGGAATACAACCAGCGAAATTATTTTTAACGTCAAACAAAGCCGCATTGCAATCTGTAACCTCTACTGCAAGTGACAACATCTCCTGTGGTATTGGATCCCGTGAATTTCTATATCGCCTGCATTTATGAAAAATATTGACCGCTTTCCGGGTCCATACGGCCCAATGACCAAGTAAACCGCCTGCGAAATGCAATTCCACGTCGGAAAAAACATGCTTTGTCAATAAGTCTATAACTATGGAGTCATCATTCCCCGTATAAAGAGCAATCTCATCAGAACGCCCAGAATCAACTAAGCCGCGGAGCACATCGACAGTTTGGTATCTATTAAATGGAGCGACCTTAATAGCCACAACATTTTCTATCTCTGAAAATTTTCTCCAAAACTCATAAGTAAGCAGTCTACCGCCTACTGACGGTTGCAAATAAAAACCTACTATTGGTGTTATTTCAGCAATTTCTTTGCAGTGAGAAATCATATCCTCGTCACAGCNATTAGCAAANGCANCAAGGCTCAATAGCACTGCATGATAACCCNAGTCAACTGCTAAAGTTGCCTCACGCACTGCCTGCTGGGTCTTACCAATTACTCCGGCTATACCTATACAGTCTTCATTACTGCACTTTGTAATTTCTTCAGCAGCAATTTCAAGAACTGGCTTTAAAAGATCTTGGTCTCGAACTGCAAATTGAGTCGTATGAACACCGACAGCCAACCCTCCAGCCCCAGCAGCTAAATAATATCTAGAAAGTGCCCGCTGCCGTCTTTCATCGAGTTTTCTTCGCTTATTTAGCGCTAGCGGATGAGCCGGTATTACTTGACCCCTCAATAAAGCGTCATAGAAATTCTTGGGTAACTTGCTCATGGCAAAGATCCCACAATAAGTAAATAAGCATTTGCTTTCACTTCGTCATCGACAGACCATTCCTTGACTTCACCACCAATCCGCTTTATGACCTTCTCAGCCATTTTATGAAACGGCGGCCTACCTGGATCTGCAATAATCACCTGACCTACGCCAGAATTCATAGATTTTTCTACGAGTTTATACACCGGTTTTTTCATCTCATCCCAAAAACAAATATCACCGCCAATAACCAAATTATATTCAGACAATTGCTTTTTTTTCAACTTATCAAAAGTAGCTTCGTAGGTCGTGATTTCGACTCCGTTAATCTCTGCGTGAAGATTCAAATATGGAAAAACTGCGGCGTCAGCATCGAGACCCGTAACTCGTGCATCAAATTTTTTTGCACAAAATATACCCGCTGGTCCCCAACCACAACCTGCCTCTAAAACACTTACACCATTGGGCAAGCCTTGAGACGTCAAAAAATCCATAATACACCAACTAGAATTCCAAACTTTATTGCCATGAATATTAGGCTCATGTTTCTTCCTCAGTTTACGAATCCGTGAGTCAGAGGCTTTTAAAACCGTGATACCATAAGCCCTACGTTCAGTGATTTTTTTTGTTTTCTTTTTTGGTTTCGCCATACTCCTCCAAACTAATTAGCCAGAAAAATATTATATGCTCGAAGACTGGCATAATTTTGAACACCTGTCGAAATTTATCCTAAGGTAACCAGACTCCTCAACATGAGAAAATAATTGTCATTGTTTAACTTAATCCATTCTCGATATTACAAAAATGGAGGATACCGCGAATTTCTTGTAATCGCGCTTCCTTTAATTTGCAGTTCAGCAAGTTGGAGCATCCAAATGTTTGTCGACAGGGTATTCCTCACCTGGCATTCGACTACATCGCTTGCGGCCGCCCTACCTGCTGGCTTCGCTAGTTTCACTATCGTAAGCCTNTTTATGGGTACCGTTCAGTATGCTAATACATTTGTAGCTCAATATGCTGGAGCCGCACGACCAAAAAAGATCGGTCCCGTTATATGGCAGGGTGTATACCTTTCGATTTTTAGTGGCCTTATTGCCTTAATTCCTTCTTATTTCGCNAAAGATATTTTTAACTGGATCGGCCATGCTCCAGAAATCCGAAATGAAGAAATCACCTACTTTCGAATAACTTGTTACGGGGTCGGTCCACAAGTCCTTGCNACCGCAATGTCTTGCTTCTTTACCGGTCGCGGACAAACAAATATTGTCCTAATAGTAAACGCAATTTCAATTTCTATAAATATCATTCTGGATTACGCTTTAATATTTGGACGTTTGGGATTTCCATCGATGGGTATTGAGGGAGCGGCTTGGGCAACAAATTCTGGTTTACTTATATCCGCTGTATTATTTTGCATACTATTTTTCCGTAACAAACATCGTCATATTTATGCAACAATGAGTGGCTGGAAGCTCGATNTAGCACTAACAAAACGAATAATCTATTATGGTGGGCCTAATGGAATTAATTTCTTTTTAGACATAATGGCCTTCACTTTTTTCATATTGATCGTGGGAAAGTTAGGACCAATCCCTCTAGCTGCCACCAACTTAGCATTCAACATCAACAGTCTAGCCTTTATGCCATTAATTGGGTGCGGAATCGCCGTTTCAACTATGGTGGGACAACGCATCGGGGGCGAAAAACCCGAAAATGCCGAATACTGTACCTGGACAGCAATCCACATCGCCGTGGGCTATATGGCTTTAATGACTATTTTATACATAGCAGTTCCCAAAATATTCTTGCTGCCATTTGGAATGAACGCAACTGGCACGGAATTCCATGAAGCTAATTTAATGGCTGAAAAATTACTACGAATTGTTGCCATATATTGCATATCCGATGCATTTTATCTGATATTTACTCACGCCTTGAAAGGTGCTGGTGATACCCGGTTTGTTATGTGGACTTCATTAGGACTAAGTTGGGGAACTATGGTAATACCAGCATATCTTTCTTTAACTTTTTTTCAACCAAGTATCTTTTTATTATGGTCTTTCATCTGTCTTTATTTAACCTTGGCAGGAATTATATTTTATTTACGTTTTAAAAATGGAGCCTGGAAAAAAATGAGTGTCATCGAGGCACCAGATATACCATAAAGATGGAAATTTTTTCATCACCCAACTTTACATCAGATTTACTACCTGCCGAGGCTAATAAATGACAAATCAATTTTGGGGACTTGATTTAGGTGGAACAAAAATAGAGGGTGTAATACTTACTTCGACAAATCAACCGGAACCGATACTTAGATTAAGAACACCTACAGAAGCTGACCGTGGATACAATCATGTAATAGGGCAAATAAAAACGCTTGTGGAACAAATGGAAAACACTGTTGGAAATAGACCCAACAAAATAGGAATATGTACACCAGGCGTTATAGATCCTCAAACTAATCGATTAAAGAATTGCAATGCTACGTGCTTAAATGGCCAAACTTTGGCTCAAGATATAGAAGCTGCGTTAGCTCTCGAAATTTACACTTCAAACGATGCAAATTGTTTTGCTTTAGCAGAATCTCGCTTAGGTGCCGCACAAGGATCTCCGACTGTATTCGGCGTCATTATTGGGTCAGGTGTCGGTGGAGGAATTGTGGTAAACGGCACCGCCTTATACGGAGGACAAGGTATATCAGGAGAATGGGGGCATAATACTTTAGATCCTAATGGACCAAACTGCTACTGCGGACGTCGCGGTTGCGTAGAAACCATACTAGCTGGTCCATTTTTAGAAAAATTCTATGAAAATTTATCTGGAAAAAAACTTTCTCTACCGGAAATAAACAAACTAGCTGAGACAGGCAAAGATCTACATGCAGTTTCAACAATAAATCGTTTGATTGAACAGTTTGGACGAGGAATAGCAAACGTCATCAATATTGTAGACCCCCATACTATTGTACTTGGCGGAGGGGTAAGTAATATAGAATCTCTTTATACAAAAGGAGTTCAGGAGACCGCCAAATATGTTTTCAATCATCAACTAGACACGAAAATAGTACAAAATAAATTAGGAGATAGCGCAGGAGTATTTGGTGCAGCCATGTTGGTAGCATAAAAAGAGATTTTACAATTCCATAATGTATCCACTAACTACTCAGATCTCAGATTACTTGTTTTCCAATTTTCATATTCTTCTAACGTTTTTTCATTAGGCGGGTAAGTTCCAACAATACTGCTACCCGATGATATTTTCTGATAAATAAACTCCTCTTTTCTTTCCATTTCAATAGCACGCTTTGCAGTCTCCTGAGCTAACTTAGAAGGCACAACTACAACACCCTCAGAGTCTCCTACAATTATGTCACCCGGTAAAACAGCNACTTCACCACATGCCACTGGCACCTGTATTTCGCTTGGGAAATGTATAGTCTTATTTGTATGAGCATTCATCCCTGCAGCAAACGAGGGTAATCCGCTTGATATAATTGCAGGTGAGTCGCGATAAGCCCCATCCGTTACAATACCTGCCGCACCTTTCACCTGTAATCTCTTCGCAAGTATAGACCCCATCGTACCTGCACGAGTATCACCTCTCGCATCAATTACAAAAACAGAGCCCTCAATAAATTGCTCNATTCCAATCCGTTGAACATCTTTCAAATTATCAACAGGCTCTTCATCAAGATCCTCTCGGNACGGTATATACCTTAGGGTATAAGCAGGTCCTGCCATACGCATATTTGAAGCCAACGGAACCACCCCGTGCATAAAGCTCCGCGTAATACCTTGAGATCGTAAAACCGAAGTTAAGGTTGCTGTCGAAGCTAATTTGAGTCTCTCGCATANTTTACTTATATNTGTTGAATCCATTACGAAACCTCTCTCTATTTTTTTCTTTACCTTATCGCCCCACGTGCATCAACTTGCCATACAGCTTCCACTCTCCCATCACGCAAAGCATAGATACAGTCATGTTCATTGAAACCAGGACACGGATGAGCAAGAATAATTTGAACATGTTCACCTATCTCAGGTTTTTTGTTACAGAATTTCAAATCGATTTGACCATGCTCTTCAGAAGCACCCAAAAGCAAAGCATCTGGATATTCAACGACATACCCCATAACAGTCTGACCATTAAATTCGGCGGTAGCAGCACTGAGTGATTTGCTACCAGCATCAATTACCGCACGATCTTCATCGGGCCGACTAACTACCGTTGCTAANACTCGACCCGCACACTGATCCACCGTATGTGTACCTATAGACAAATGTTTAACACCACCAACCGGATATTCTCCCGCACGAAATTCAGTTAATTCAGGTATTTCATGGGCAGAAAAAGCACAAGGCGTACTGCCACCACTAACAACAGGATAAGGTAAACCAACTTTATCAAATTCGGATAAGACCTCCTGTAAAAACGGTCGAATACTGGGAGGTGCTGGCATTATCATTACGCCGCGTAATTCTAAGCCAGGCGATTCATCTATTATTTTTGCTAGTTCAACAGCATGCTGTGACGTCCCCACGCCAGTGCGACCCTGATCCAATTCCACAACCACTCCAATATTTACATCTAGACCAACCGCAGCAGAGGACAGACCATTTACTGTGTAAATTGAATCCGCTGCNACAGTGACACGTGCTCGACTGGCCAATGCCATTAAGCGCTCTAATTTTTGACGACCGATTACATTGAATGGTATTAAAACATCGCCATCAAGGCCTCCAGCAACCATTACTTCCGCTTCACTGACTTTTTGACAGGTAATGCCTATTGCACCCTGCCTCAACTGCATATGTGCCATAGCTACACATTTGTGTGTCTTAATATGAGGCCTTAAGCCAATAGCGTACTTATCAAAATAATCTTGATAACGCCGCAGGTTTTCCTCAAATCCGTCCAAATCAACAAGCAATGCAGGAGTATCTATTTCCTCAACGCGCATAACATTTTCCTTTCACTCGTAAAAAGATTACTCTCTAATTACTCAATTTGTCAACCTTCCACTTACGAATTTGATCAATATTAAAAATATGCCGATAGATTTAAATTTTTCACAACATGCAATCTTAGTTTGTGCACTGACCTTCAACAATAAAAAATACGTTGATCAGTCATCCAATAGTCTACAAAATTCATGGGGAAAGATACTATTAGATAGCAAACCGTATAGTTTTNGCGGCATGAATTACTATTCAAAAGAAATGGGTAATGGTCTTCTTAAAAAACTTATAGTCTTCGAAACACATATACCTCTTTACTCATTATATGAAAAAAAACTGTATGCTATCNAAATAGAGAAACAGTTAGCCACAAAAACTTCCGAAACGGAAATGAAGCGCAATATTAACATCGACCCCGGATTACTCACATCCGGAAGTCTCGTCTTAAGCACCACAAAATATTCACCACACCGTATACCAATTGGACCGGGAATATTTGCCGAAACAACCCTATTATATGAAAAAGGAATCTACAAACCACTCCCTTGGACTTATTTAGACTATAAGAATGAGTTGGTTCAAGAGACATTACTCAGAGCGCGTTCATGGCTAAAAAAAGACAGAAAAATCTCAATTAATCCATCGTAATAGTCGCATCTCTTTCCGGTCCAACAGAAATCAGTGAAGCGGGTAACCCTATACTATCAACGAGTAAATCAACATAGGAACGAGCTAAAACAGGGAGGTCTTCGTAAGATCTTATATCAGCCGTAGANCTTCTCCACCCTTCAATTTCCTCATAGATCGGCTCACATTCAGCTAAAACTTTTAAATCCACCGGGAATTGCTCGATACGTTCGCCTCTAAAATTATAGGCTACACAAACCTTCAATTTTTCCATAGTGTCTAACGTATCAAGACGAGTTAGGGCAATACTCGTCAATCCATTTAGCCGTTTGGCTGATCTNAGAATTGGGACATCAAACCATCCACAACGCCGAGCCCGACCAGTTGTTGCTCCAAATTCGTTGCCTAGCCTCCNTAGATTATCACCATCATCCCCATGCATTTCNGTCGGAAATGGTCCNTTNCCAACTCTTGTNGTATATGCTTTTGTCACACCGATTACTTCTTCTATCCGCGTAGGACCGACACCACTGCCTGTACATGCAGCACCTGCCGTTGTATTAGACGAGGTCACATATGGATATGTTCCATGATCGACATCAAGTAATGTTCCTTGCGCACCTTCAAAAANTACATTTTTCCCTGAGTCTATTGCATCATTCAAAAANACAGAAATGTCACAAACAAACGGCTTGAGTCTATCTGCNTAAGAAGAATATAAATCTAAAATTGGATTTAATTCGAGGGGTTTGAGATTATATATTTTTTCGATTATTTGATTTTTTGCTTCTACTGCAGCCTTCAACTTATTGGCCAATTTTCTCTCGTCCAGTAAATCCAGCACCCTAATACCATGAGTTCTTTCAACTTTATCACGATAAGCTGGGCCAATCCCACGACCCGTAGTACCTATTGTAACTCCCTCTTTACTCTCTTCTCCAGCTCGATCCAACACCTTGTGATAAGGCAAAACTAAATGGGCACTTTGACTTACCATCAAACGTCCATCGCAAGAAAATCCTTTCAACAGCAAATCATCTATTTCTTCAAGTAAAGCCTGCGGATCCACAACTACCCCATTGCCAATCACGCACACCTTATCAGAGTGCATTATACCCGAAGGAATCATATGGAATACAAACTCCAAATCTCCGACCTTTACGGTATNCCCCGCATTTGCGCCACCTTGATATCTTACAACAATATCGGAATCCAGTGTTAGATAATCGACTACTTTTGCTTTACCTTCATCGCCCCATTGTGCCCCAAGCGCTATTTTCGTTGCCATATTTTTACCTTTTAAACACTTGCAAATTTTGCCCACGAAATATAATCACGAGCCTGAACATCATCCAATACCGCCTCTGAAATTGGTCCGTCAATATTTAATATTGTGAGTGCACTTCCTCCAGCTTCATCTCGGCCACACGACATTTGNCCAATATTAATCCTATGTTCGCCCATAATTGTACCGATGTGACCGATAATACCCGGTACATCTTCGTTAACATAAAAAAANATATAACCTTCCGAAGATGCATCAAATTTATATTCATCAAAACGCACTATTCTAGGATCACTTTTTCCAAATAAAGTTCCAGCTATCAATCGCTCTTCTTTATCCGTTCGACAGATAACGGTGATCAGTGAAGCATAGTCCTCATGTTCGTTGCTTCGTAATTCGTCAACCACCAATCCCCGCTCTTGTGCAAATACGGGAGCATTAACGGCATTAATTGGCATGTCAGAAACATATGATAGAATTCCCTGCAACACAGATGAGGTCATTATCGAAGTGGGGTAACTTACGTCTCCGTGATACTGCACCGTAACTCTTTCCATCCTACCCTCAATCAACTGGGCCTGCAAACAACCAAGACGTTCAGCTAATTCCAAATATGGCCGCATTTTTTTATAAACTTCTGGCTCTACTGAAGGTGTATTTACCGCATTTCTTATTACTCTTCCCATAAGCACGTCACCAACTTGTTCAGCCACCTGCAANGCAACGCTTTCTTGTGCTTCCGTCGTTGAAGCACCAAGATGAGGGGTGCAAATAACCCTATCATGGGCAATCAACCGACTCTCAACCGGCGGCTCCTGTTCAAATACATCTAACGCCGCACCCGCAACATGGCCAGACTCAATATGCCTCAATAAAGCCGATTCATCAATAATACCACCACGAGCACAGTTTACAAAAAANACGCCCTTTTTACAGGATAAAATCTGATCATCCGATATCATATGTCGTGTTTGANTTATTAGCGGTAAATGNACCGTAATGAAATCNGCCTCCTTGTAAATGTCACTCGGCTCTGCTAACCCGACTCCATGTGACTCAGCAAATTCACTTGAAACCATCGGGTCATAAGCTAATACTTTAANCCCAAAAGCGTTTGCCCTAAGTGCTACCTCACTTCCGACCTTACCTAATCCCAAAATACCGAGCGTTTTTCCCCTCAATTCGACTCCAGTAAGTTTACCTCTCTCCCACAAACCATCTTTTAACGTNGCACACCCTTGNGGTATATTTCGAGCAAGTGCCATAATCATAGCAAAACTATGTTCAGCCGTGGAAACCGAATTCCCTCCTGGTGTATTCATTACAATCACCCCACCTCTCGTCGCCGCATTGATATCTATATTATCAACGCCTGCTCCAGCACGTCCCACCACTTTCAACTTGCTGGCAACCTTCAAAACATGCTCACTAACCTCTGTTGCACTTCGCACTATCAAAGCGTCGTANTCATTTATTATTTCAATTAATTCCTGAGAACAGAGACCCGTTTTAACATCAACCGTTACGCCTTTATTATTCTCTAGGATGTCTACACAACGCTCATCCATTTTATCGCTTATTAATACTTTCAAATTATCCTCTATTTATTTGCCTTGATCCGATTTTACTGCATNNTCTATCCAACGCAACACATCTTCACGACCGTGNTTACTTTCTGCAGAAAATGGCACATAGGAAATACCTCCTAAAATGCCTTCGCTTTCGACGCGTAATAAAATTTTATTCAGTTTTGATCGTGACAACTTGTCTGTCTTAGTAAAAACCAAGAGAAACGGAAACTGAAGAGACTTCAACAATTCAATCATTACTTTATCTGAATCTGTTGGACCATGTCTCGCATCAACCAACTGCAATATCGCACAAATTTGTTGACTATGTTTTACATACGACTCAACAATATCACCTAGTTTATTTCGTAAATCTCTTCCCCCNCGGACATACCCGTAACCTGGCAAATCTACGAAATAAAACATTTCATTAACTCGGTAATAATTGAGTTGTTGAGTCTTTCCTGGAACAGATGAAGTTCGTGCCAATTTCTTACGTTGCAACAAACAATTTATTAACGAGGATTTTCCCACATTCGAACGCCCAGAAAATACAACTTCAGGGCGACCATCGTTTGGGAAATCTTTAGGACTAACGGCCCCAATAACAAATTCTGCANAATCACATCGCATCAAAGACAACATAATCACGCGCGTTTGCGAGACAATTGATCATCTTCACAGCCGAACTTATCGATTCCCTGTTCTATCATTTCATCATCGATCTCTATATACTCGACATCATCACGAGATGGCAAGTCATACATAATGTCCATGACAGCCTGCTCCAAAACTGATCTCAACCCTCGTGCACCAGTCCCTTTATTTACCGTTAAAGCGACTATTTTTTTTAGAGCAGCATCAGTAAAATCAACCTTTACACCATCCAGTTCGAAAAGACGTTTCGTTTGTTTTATAATAGCATCACGAGGCTCGGTTAAAATNCTCAACAAATCATCCTCGCTTAATGAATCCATAGTAGTTAGCACTGGAATGCGCCCGACAAATTCTGGAATCATACCATGCGTCAAAAGATCTTCCGGCTGTATCTTTGAAAGTATCTCTTCACTAGAATTATCTTGGTTCACTTCACCTAAGGCACCAAAGCCCATAGTCCTTTCACCAATGCGCTCACTTATCATTTTCTCAATACCTTCAAAAGCTCCACCACAAATGAACAAAATATTCTTTGTGTCCATTTGGATCATTGGTTGCTCAGGATGTTTCCGTCCACCTTTGGGAGGAATACTTGCCGTAGTTCCTTCTAAAATTTTTAACAAAGCCTGCTGAACCCCTTCACCAGAAACATCACGACTAACGGCGGGAGCCGCACTTTTTCGCGCAACTTTATCAACTTCATCAAGATACAAAATACCCATCTCCGCCCGCTCCACATCATAGTCAGCATCCTGTAATAATCCAACGAGAATATTTTCGACGTCTTCACCCACATAACCAGCTTCCGTTAAAATGGTTGCATCTGCAATGGAAAAGGGAACTCGTAAGATTCTTGCCAGGGTTTTCGCTAGCTCGGTCTTTCCGGTACCCGTTGGACCGATAAGCATTACATTACTTTTTTCGATTTCTACTCCATCCATTTCAACATCCGTGCGAATACGTTTATAGTGGTTATACACGGCAACTGAAAGAATCTTTTTTGCACGATCTTGAGCGATGACATATTGATCTAAAAACTTTTTGATCTCAGTAGGCTTTGGAATTTCACTATCTTCCCAAGACACAGATTTGTGCTCTTCTTCTACTAAAACATCATTACACAACTTCACACACGCGTTGCAAATATGCACCGAGCTACCCGTAACAATCTTCTCTACTTGATTTTGCCCACGACCACAAAAGGAACAGCGTGGGTCATTCTTACTAGATCTCTTCGACAAAACTAAAGCTCCAGAAAAATAAACATATCAGCTATCCAAAGAACTTTCAGTAACTGTAGAGGGTGATACAATTTCGTCAATTACGCCATAATTAACTGCTTCTTCGGCCGTCAGGAAAAAATCCCTTTCCGTGTCACGAGTAATTTCAGACACAGATCTTCCTGTGCATTCAACGAGAATTTGGTTTATCTGTTCACGCATTTTGATAATTTCACGAGCATGAATTTCCATATCAGAAGCTTGACCGGTTATTCCACCCATTGGCTGATGAAGCATAATACGTGCATTGGGTANCGCTTGACGTTTACCTNGAGTCCCTCCNGCAAGAAGCACCGCTCCCATACTAGATGCCTGACCAACGCAAATTGTCATAACATCCGACGGGATATATTGCATGGTGTCATAAATTGCCATACCAGCTGTTACAAGCCCACCTGGTGTGTTCAAATAAAGTGCGATATCTTTTTTAGGATCCTCAGAAGCCAAAAAAAGCATTTGAGCAATAATCAAATTAGCAATCTGATCATTNATTGGTGTGCCAACAAAAATTATACGATCTTTCAATAAACGTGAATAGATATCGTAGGAACGCTCACCTCGACCCGTTTGTTCTATCACCATCGGTATAATAGACATCAGTTTCCTTTTTTTAAAACATACTAAAGTAATTTTCAGACCGTCTCTTCTTTAACCTCTGCTGTTTTCATCAGTTCACTAAACATCTTTTCTTCTTCTAATTCACGACGTAGGTCATTAACTCGCGCATTTTTCTTNATTTCTTCCAATTNTACACCGACCTGTTCGGCACGCTCTGCCAAATATTTTTCAAATTCCTCATCAGTCACCACGATTTCATGTTTTTTTCGAACCGCTTCCGAAATCACATAACTTTTGAGACTCCGCACCGCTTGCTCTTTTTCCTGCTCGCTATGTACGTGACTTTGGTCTCGACCCTCTTTCTGACTTTCGTTTTGCTCCCGCAAATTACTTAAATAATTTGTGACCATACTATCAGGTAAATCAAACGGGTTTTTTTCAATTAATTGAGAGATTAAATCAGTTCTCTCTCGTTGTCGAGACATCTGATCCCAGCGTCCAGAAATTTCTGTTTTTAAATGACTCCGTAAATCTTCTAACGATTGAAATTGTTCCCCGATATCCTTAGCGAACTCGTCATCAATATCTGGTAAAATCCGTTCACGTACNTCACGAACAGACACCATAAACCGCTCTGTCTTTCCCGCTATTTCTTCATTCGGCAAATCGTCACGATAGGAAAACTCTACATTGCGTTGCTCTCCAGATCTAGAACCGAGAAGCGCCTCTTCAAACTCAGGGCTAGGTGCATTTTCATCGCCAATGATAAAATACCGCTCTTCAAATTTCTCATCTTTTATAAATTCACCATTCTCATCAAGCCGCTGCAAATCTGCAATAAGAACATCTCCGCGCTCCAAAGCCCGCTCAACCGAGCGCTCCGAAGCCTGCCTTGACTGNAATTCTTTGAGCTGAGTATCNACCTCCTCGTCAGTCACTTCATGAATCGCTCGTGTAACTTGCAGGCCTTCGGTCTCTTCCAATTGTATATCAGGCCATATNTCAAGTTCGGCAGTAAAAGTCAGCTGACTTCCCAACTCATGATTCATTTCCGTAATTTGGGGAGGCGCAACGGGCGTTAATTGTTCAGCCGTAGCAGCTTCTTGAAGTAATTCTGGCAATATCCTNCCGATCACTTCGCTACGAATAGATTCTCCATAACGCGACTGAACAATACTCATAGGTACTTTGCCCTTACGGAAACCCGGCAGTTCCAGTCGCTTCTGATATTGTTTAATCGCCTTATCAAACTCTTTATCCAGTCTATCAGACTCAACTTCAACTTCTAATTTGCGTCCCCATTCGCTTATTTCAACAACTCTGGTCTTCAATGTTTTTCACCTTGACAAGTTTTGAATCTCGGAAAATTCGCGTCGCTCAGTTTTCATATAGAGCGACACGACCGAGTCTCAATAATTTTTGGTGCGAAAGGGGGGACTCGAACCCCCACGCCCTCTCGGGCACTAGATCCTAAATCTAGCGCGTATACCAATTTCGCCACTTTCGCTGAAAATTAGCCTACATTTTTTGGTTATAATCGAGCAATGTAGCAATTAAATTATATGGAATTTAATCTGACAATCAAGTTAGGGGCTAACAGTCCAAGCCTCCGTGTTATCATCTATGTGTGAACGTAGGCCTTCGATTGGAACCCGTTGTTGGTCCATTGTATCGCGTTGACGTACCGTAACAGTCTGATTCTCCAAGCTTTCCGAATCGATAGTAATACAAAACGGAGTCCCGACCTCATCCATTCGTCGATATCGCCTACCTATAGCTCCACCGTCATCATAAACCACCCGAAAGTAACGACGAAGGTCTTCAGTTACTTTTCTAGCGAGGTCCGGCATGCCATCACGCTTAACGAGAGGTAAAATTGCGGCTTTCATGGGAGCGATTCGAGGATGAAAACGCATCACGACTCTAGTTTCCCCCTTAACTTTTTCCTCATGATATGCGTTTACCAAACATGCCATGGTGGTCCTACTTGCGCCTATAGATGTTTCGATAACATAGGGGACATATTTTTCACGATTTTCTTCATCAAAATACTTTAATTTCTTTCCGGAAAACTCCTCATGCTGAGACAAATCAAAATTTGATCTATTATGAATACCTTCAATCTCTCCGGGTCCAAAAGGAAACTCGTATTGGATATCAAAAGCTGCACTTGCATAATGAGCCAACTCGTCCCCTTTATGTTCATGCCAGCTCAACTTATTTTCAGGCAAACCAATTGATTTACACCATTCCCAGCGCTCTCGACGCCAGTAATCAAAATATTTATCCTGAGTTCCTGGCTGTACAAAATACTGCATCTCCATCTGTTCAAATTCGCGTGTACGAAAAAGAAAATTTTTAGTTGTTATTTCATTTCGAAAGGCTTTCCCAACTTGAGCTATACCGAAAGGTAGTTTTTGACGCATCGAGGATTGCACATTTAAATAATTTACAAAAATCCCTTGAGCAGTTTCTGGCCGAAGAAAAATTTTCGCACTCTCATCTTCTAGTGGACCTACAAAAGTTTTGAACATTAAATTGAACTGTCGAGCTTCACTCAATTCGTTTCCTTTGGGGCTTTTTAAGTCAGATTGATGAGCAGCCTCAATCATTGCTTCTATTCCCATTCCATTTACATCAATTCCATTTTCCTCGAGTAACTGATCTAGTCGATAACGTTCATTAGTCTTCTTATCCTCTACCATGGGATCGGTGAAACCCGCAACATGACCTGAGGCTTCCCATACTCTAGCATGCATTAAGATGCTCGAATCTAATCCTTCCACGTCTTCCCTAAACGTCATTGCTCTCCACCAGGAATCCTTAATATTCCTTAATAACTCTACTCCCAATGGACCATAATCCCAACATCCATTCAATCCACCATATATTTCGGAGCTTTGGAAAACAAACCCTTTTCTCTTACACAAAGAAACCAATTTATCCATAACATCTGCCATATTAACATGTAGTCCTTTTTAACTCTTGCGATGAAAAAATCACAGACTTTTATTATGCTTTTGAAACGTATGATCATCTACTCCCAATATAATCTCTATCAAGAGATTCTAAAAAACTTAAGGAGCGTAAATTTCCCACAATTAAACCATGATACGCAAAAAAACTTTGAAATAGCTTCCTTATTTGAGCCCGACAAATTGGCTCCTTAGGAAGTATTTCACGCCGATAGGCCGGTAACGCTTGCAGTTTTGCCAGAAAAGAAAGACCCTCAAAAGAGATATCTTGATATGCTCCATCACCACAAGATCGACAAACGCCACCTCCAACAATGACGTTAAAACCACACAGCCCAACTCTCAATTCAGCACCACATACCGTACATGATCTTAATTCGGGTCTATAACCAAGCGCATCAAGCACCCTGAGCTCAAAATACCAGAAAAGCACCTCTAATTGATTGACATCAACCTCTTGCAAACCTCTCAATACACCACGTAGACATGCAAATAGACGACGGTTAGGCTCCCCCTCAATAGTAATTTTATCAACCATTTCAAGCGCAGCATTCGCCAATGAAAAACGCTGTAAATCTTGAGTTACATTTGGCGGATCCATCACTAAAGAGCACTCGCTAAGTGTTTGTATATTACGAGTTTTTCCAACGTAAAATACTGCGTCAATCTCGGACATCAATTCTAACGCTGCTCCGAATTTACTTTTTATCCGTCGAGCTCCTTTGGCTGTTATTTTCAACTTACCAAGATCTTCAGTATACAAAGTAGCAAATCGACTAGTTTCTCCCATCCGCCAATTCCTAATTACGATCCCTCTCGTCTTCAAAATAGATCGCGGCAACTCAATCCTCTGAAGATTTGGGGAGCGGATATACACGTTCCTTCTTACGAATCATACCAAAATCTTCTCTTGCGACTTTTTCAACGTAATCCATATCGCCTTCCAAGCGCGAAAGCACATTAATTAAGCTATCGCGTTCAGATCTGAGGGATTCGACTTTATCATTTAGAAGTATTAATTCATCACGAGTTCTGTCTAGTTCCCATACTGTGTCGAAACCTAAATTTAAATAGGCAATGAATAGAATGACTATAGTCAAAAAAAAGATACGCCAACGTGAACGCTTAAACATAAAGGAAATGGTAGTATTTTTTGGCCATCCACTTCGTTTCACGGGAGCCTCCATATCTCTTTCGGTATCAATCACAATAAAACCAGATCATCCTTATGAATCGCCTCAACACCAGATCGATCAAATTTCATCTCTATCTCAGACAAATTCTTTCCAAAGATCGAACACAATTCTGAAAAATTATATTTAATTACTCCACGACCGATTTCATTTCCAGACGTCCCATAAATTTTAACAACATCCCCGGCAGAAAAATCGCCATCGCATGAAATAATTTCAGTAGGATACAAACTTCCAAACCCTTGCAATAGCACGCGCTGTGCACGATCACTGATAGTCAGCCCGCCACGCTCTGGACTAGCAAAGGCAATCCAACGCTCTCTACTTCCCAATCTTCTTCCAGATGGTAAAAATAATGTACCATCAGATGCTCCATCCATAAGGTGCGTTAGTCGGTGTTTCCTTCCATGTGCAATAATCGTCATCTCGCCACAAGTCATCAATAATTTCGCAGCCTGTAACTTCGTCTGCATTCCTCCTCGGCCAACAACACTGTTATGCTCACCTACCATAGTATCCAATTCAAAATCACCATCTTTGACCTCTTGAATCAAATCGCCTTTAGGGCCAGTCGCGTCAAAGCTAGTGTACAAACCTTCTATGTCAGACATAATAACTAATAATTCTGCCCTAATGAGGTTAGTCACGTAGGCAGCCAACATATCGTTTTCTCCAAGTTGTCGTTTTAATTCCTCAACAGAAACACTGTCATTTTCATTAATTATGGGAACTGCCCCGAGTTCAAAAAGGCTAGAAAAAGTATTCTCTAAATTAACATACCGATGCCGACCACCTAAAATGTCCTCGGCCGTTAATAAAACCTGACCAATTGGAACTCCTTTTACCCGAAAAAGCCTCTCATAAAAATTCATCAGGAGGTTTTGACCAACTGCTGCAAGCGCTTGAAGTTCTGAAATCTCCTCTGGTCGCTGTTTTAGGCCTAAGTGCCCCATCCCAATTACAACTGCGCCTGAAGTAACTATCGCAACTTCACAGCCACGAGAGCGTAAGTCGACAACATCTCGTACCAGCTGTTTGATGACAGATGAATTTGGCTTGTGTTCGCTCGTTGTTAAAACATTGCTACCAATTTTAACAACCAACCTACGAACATTTTGAATTTGAAGACGCTCTGAGGAAGTCGATTTCACAATCGTATGCTTACTCCGCGATCTTTCAAAAACTGTTTAACCTCAGGGATAGTATGGTCTTGATAATGAAAAATTGATGCAGCAAGAGCGGCACTTGCTCGACCATTCGTTAATACTTCGTAAATATGATCCATATTACCAGCACCCCCTGAAGCAACGATAGGAACATTCACTTTTTCAGACGCCTTAAGNTTTAATTCAATGTCATAACCGCCACGTGTCCCATCAGCATCGATACTNTTTAAAACCAATTCACCAGCACCTCTATCGACCAACTCTTNAATCCACTCTAAGGCATNGATACCCGTCGATTTGCGCCCTCCGTTTACATAAATTTCCCATTCGAGGGGCTGTCCCTTCCCAACCGGCTTACGCAAAACATCAACGGCAGCCACAATGCANTGGGATCCAAAGCTTTCAGATGTCTGATTTATAATTTCAGGTGTATCAACATGGGCAGAATTTATAGAAACTTTATCCGCTCCACTCTTTAGAATTGTCCTAACATCCGCAAATGAACGGATACCACCTCCCACCGTAAGCGGTATAAAAACTTGCTCAGAAACTTGACGAACTAAATCCATAACAATCGCTCGACCATCGGCTGAAGCAGTAATGTCGTAAAAAACTAATTCATCAGCTCCTTCTAAATCATACCGTCGAGCAAGATCTACTGGATCTCCAGCATCTCTGTCAGCTGAGAAACGTATGCCTCTTACATTTCTGCCATTTTTTACATCAAGACAAGGAATAATTCTTTTGGCCAGCATATGTCAAGNCACCTTAGAAAAGTTTTCCAATAAACGTAACCCAAGGCTTTGGCTTTTCTCTGGATGAAATTGAACACCGAAAATGTTATCCTTACCTACGATAGACACAAAATCAAGCCCATAGCGAGTAGATGCTAACACTTCACTGCTTTTTGCCGCATCTACACAATACGAATGAACAAAGTAAAAGTATGTTCCTGATGAAATTCCTTTCAATAGCGGCGATGAAGTACTAAAATTGACTCGATTCCAACCTATGTGAGGTACCCGTTCAGAATTAGGGAATCGCTCGCATACTCCCGAAAAAATACCCATTCCTTTGTGTCGACCTAACTCTAAGCTTTCGGAAAACATTAGTTGAAGACCTACACAGATTCCCAAGAATGGTTTACCCGCTACAATACTCTTCTCTATACACTTAACCCACCCACCACTATTCAGTTTATTTATTGCATCGCCAAAAGCGGCGTCGCCAGGCAAAACTAAATGAGTAGCTTTATCCGCTTGCTTTGGGCTGTCGATAATTGTGGCTGAAATACCAAGAAATTCAAAAGCTTTTTCAACACTCCTCAAATTACCCAAGCCAAAGTCAATAATGGCAATCAAGAGTTTCCCAACTCCCGTGATCGTTGTGTAGCAGCAGCAACTGCATCCGCAAGTGCCCTATTAACATTTTTTTCTTCCATTACTTGCAAACCTGCAACAGTAGTTCCACCAGGTGAAGTAACTTGATCCTTAAGGTCGGCCGGATGGGCGTTAACNTCCANGACCATTTTAGCTGAGCCAAGCATAGTCTGTGCTGCCAACTTTACTGCTATATCTCGTGAGAGCCCCTCCCTNACACCACCGTCTGCCAGTGCATCTATGATGCTGTAAATAAATGCTGGACCACTACCCGAAAGGCCTGTTATCGCATCCATTTGATCCTCATTTACCCTAACCACCTGCCCCACTAATTCAAGAAACCGACAAACTGTATCCATTTCTTTCACACCAGAATTCGTACCAGAGCAAATTGCACAAGACCCCAGCCCCAACCGCACCAATGTTTGGGGCATACACCTGATAACAACGGATCCATCCCTNAGATAGGACTCTATTTTCGAGGTAGTAACNCCAGCCATTACAGATANTATTATCTTCTGAATTGTCACCATCGACGAGATCTGCGACAATACTTCCTCNGCAACCTGCGGTTTAATCGCGAGAACTATCAAATCTGAATTTCCNATCAATTCTTCTAGTTTTTGATCAGTTCTCACGCCAATTCGAGCTAATTTTGACAACGCAGTAGGCGCAGGATCCACAGCCATTATATTCTCAGGTAAAATTCCTTTTGACTGAACCAAACCCTCAACGAGAGCCTGTGTCATATTACCGGCACCTATAAATCCTACACGAATTTCTGTCATGTTTTCAATCCATCACCGGCAAGATTAAGAATGAACCGAGCCTCTTTTCATACACCATACTGGTAACGTAAGTAAAATAGAATAAGATACTTAGTTCGATCTGTCAAACAAACAAAAAGATCTCGTAGCTCTCNAGCTACGATTCAAAAACAACATCCNTTATNGTTAGATCCCATGGATCTAAGACGCCNAACAACACTAATTGCCCTTGACTACGCAACAGCAAAAATCCTATCTTCAACCTGTANNTAAGGCTAGAAGTTCTTTAGACGAGAATATTTCGGCAAGAATTCTGAATATAAACTGANTTAGGAGTCAAGGTTATGGCTAAGAAGAACGCAGCCAAAATAAAAACCACGAAAAAAGCTAAACCAAAAGCCAAACCAAAANCNAAACCAAAAGCTAANCCAAAAGCNAAACCAAAAGCTAAACCAAAAGCTAAACCAAAAGCTAATCCAAAAGCTAAACCAAAAGCTAAAC
>NZPK01000085.1 GCA_002693325.1 Gemmatimonadota bacterium
TTTTCTTCATTTCGCGCCATGGATTTGGTTGAGGAAAGATCAAACATTAAAGAAGCTCTCAATACATGAAAACTTGTAAGATCTTACCTCTTTATCTAGTAAAAATTGTCCCTCGAACATAAGATCCATCTTCTGAAGCTAAAAAAACAAGTATGCGAGCTACTCCGATTGGATCACCCAGTTTACTTTTTCTAATAGCCTCGTCAGGATCATTGCCTTGTGATAAAGCTCCCTCAGCAACATTAGCCAATTTTAACGGAGTAGCGATACCTCCGGGACAGATGACATGTATTCGAACGCCCTGCGGACCTAGCTCACCCTCCAACTTATAATGCATACCATGCATACCGGCCTTACTCGCCGCATAAGCATGTGACGAAGAGGCTCCTCTTACACCCGCACCTGATGCAATCAATAATAACACCGATTCACCGGCCGCGGACAACTTAGGTGCCAAATATTTTGCACTCAAAAAGGTTCCTTTTAAATTCGTATCTATGGTTGAATCCCAATCATTCTCTGAAAGCTCATCGATACGCTTAAAAGCTCCCTGTAAGACGCCAGCAGAAAGTACTGCGACATCGACTCGATTGCTCCGAATTGAGACTTCTTTCATAGCCTTAACAACACTCTCTTCATTTCGGACATCAACCTTATGGAACGAGCCTTGACCGCCCGAAGCAATTATTCCTGCAACTGCTTCCGATCCATCTTTTTCGTTGTAATCAAGTAGGTGTACAAACGCACCTTCTTTTGCATACATTTCACAGGTTGCTCTTCCAATCCCTGTGGCTCCACCAGTAACCAAAGCTATTTTCCCCGAAAGTTTACCTACCATTTTTTATACGCTCCATTCATTAAGGTCCCCATATACGCAATTTGTTACCGTCGTGTCCGACACCCACCATTTGGCTCCCGTCGGCTAACATTATGGCCACTAAATTACTTGTAGCCTTACCACCTATCACTAATTGCCACAACCTTGTTGCACCTCCAAACCGATGAGCAATGGCAGTTAAACGAGTTTCATCCTGGTGTAATAATAAGACCTCCATTGCACCGTCACCATCCAAGTCTCCCGCTATGGATAAATTCGTATTCCTCGTATTAAACAGGTGAGAAGTATAGCCTGAAATTTCAGCAACTCGAACTAATTTATCTTCTATCCTTTCATAAAATTCAACCACGCCATTTGTATGCGGAGTCCGAACGCAAACCAATTCATTCGACCCTGTTGGTGAAAATGGGCCAAATGCTAGCAAATGGCGCCAGCGAAAGGCGCTACCGGTAACTTCACTTTCGGCAATAAGCTTACCATCTTCACTATAAACTGCAACTTTAGATCCATTCGACTCCCCACTCAAAGTAGTGAATATTTCTCTTCTCCTATCGCCATCCCAATCAAACCAAAGGGGTGCTAATCCTTCGCCAACCCATGGTGCCGAAAACTCGAACTCACTCAACATTGACAAACCATCATCAATAGAAAAAACAGCTATACCACCAGGCTCGAATATATCACCCAAAGCACCATGAGGATAACGACTCGTTGGACCCGTATAAACTACCCCGCTCCGATCGTCATCGAGCAAGATACGTGCGTCAGGCAAAGCATTAATAGCCAAACTACTTCTGGAATTATCGTTAATTAATATCAAATCTCCATTCCAATCGATGTAAACCATACTCCCATTCTCTGACACAACGGGTGAAGAAAGAAGAGAACAATCATCAGGTGGCAACAGTAAATTTCCTCTCAAACTTTCTTTGATTTCCAATACTGGCGGCCGAAGCGGGTTTAGTTTATTGAGACCGACATCAGCCGAACTCCACAAACCATTCTTAACACGAAAACCCTGAACACTCCCATCCTCAAGGACAACGACCCAAATACTACTTAATCCTGTTGGTGCCGCAACAATCCATTGCGGTCGGCCTTCAAGATCGACCTCTACATACGGCACCTGTGGAAACCTTCCAGCCCCCAAGACCCAACGACTTCCATCCATATGCGACTGATTATAAGACCTTTGGGCATCAACAAAAAAAACACCACCCCCTTGTGAATCACCTATCACAGATTGAACAGAATTCTCACCACCACATCCCGATATCAAAAAAATCAATGAACTTATAATTACAACCAGTTGAATCATATTGCCTTGACAACCTAATTACGTATTTTCAACGAGTGGAGTGTTTGTGTAATCTACCGAGTATAAGTCGACCAAACTCCATTAAAAGTAATATGTTATCTTCTTGTACGAAATAAATGAAGTCACTGTAAGATTTAATACAATTTATTTAACGGAAACACCAAGTTCGTTTATGGAACGAAATCTCCAAAATCCAGCGGTTGGCCGGTGGCTCTTAATCATCAGCTTATTAATTTTTCTAATGGTCGCTTTTGGTGGTTTAGTGAGATTAACCCGTTCTGGCCTTTCCATCGTCGAATGGAACGTCGTAACAGGCATAATACCTCCTCTCAGCCANAGCGACTGGGAAGCTGAATTCACACTATATCAGCAGTCGCCCGAGTATAAAAAAATAAATTTTGGCATGAACATCAGCGATTTTAAATTCATATATCACATGGAATTTTGGCATCGATTTTTCGGACGCCTGCTCGGCTTAAGTTACCTCTTACCTCTGATTTTTTTCCTCTACAAAAGAGCAATTCCCAGTAATAAGATACTTCAGTATGTCGGAATTGGTCTCTTATTTGTCTTGCAGGGTATAATAGGCTGGCTTATGGTCAAAAGTGGCTTGGAAGATCGTCCAAGTGTTAGTCACATTCGATTAACACTGCACCTTTTGGGGGCCCTTGCTCTCCTTGGCACTTGCCTTTGGTCTGCAATGTCTCATCTTCTACCACCTCGTCTTCCACACGGAGGTAGTATTAGAAGACTTAGCGCNTTCTTAATAATAACTTTAATAATGCAAATAGCAGCAGGAGGATTAGTCGCAGGATTAAAAGCAGGCTATATTTCCAACACGTTTCCACTTATGTTCGAACAATTGATACCCAACGGGTTATTAAACCTTAAACCTACCATGATCAACTTTGTCGATAACCCAGCTACAGTTCACTTCCAACATCGCTGGTTTGGCTTTCTCATTCTTGCTGTCAGCGCTGCAATGTATTACATGGGAAAAACTGAAAAATCGAGAATACTCCGCCGAAGTACACAAACGGTCTTGATATTATGTCTCATTCAAATTTCTTTGGGTATTATAACCGTATTGAGTAGCGTAGCAATCACTGCTGCATCATTGCATCAGATAGTAGCCGTGGCTCTTTTTATCGGTAGTTTACTTGCTTATCGATGCTCTTAGGATTTCTGATTTTCATCAATATAATTACATAAATATTCACTCAACAATCTNAATTCGCGAATACGTTTTTCCGCAAAACCACCCCAAATCANCCTAGCAATAAAATACGAGANAATCAGGCCAACTAATGCAACTGTTCCGAGCCCAAAACCAGTTTTGGGCTGAAAAGCAAATCCTCCTACGGCAGCTGTCAAAAACATTCCTGAGAAAAAAACAGCAAAAAAGATGAAGAATGCCATANTACTATAGTTTGCCCTAATATNTAATGCAGTCTGACTTCCCCTAAGATCAGCAGATATATGTAATTTCTCAGTATCACTTTCGTTGCGCCAATAAAAAAGTTGCTCCGTTTCAAAAATCCGCCCCTTGCGATGAGTAACCTCTGCAATTAGACTAGTNATTTCTTCAGTCCGATCCGATGCCAAANTTGANTTAGCTTTAGCAGACAAATTAATCCGCATTGGAGCACCTAAAAATTTTTCAAACAAAGATAACTTCATCTGACTTTCTTGAGTCATAAGCCTCCCTATTAAAGCCAATTTTTAGAATACTAAATCAACCGAACTTATAAATCACGAATAACGGTTTATGATATAATTTTTGCATTGATTCTGCTTCGAATCAATACTCCGAACGGCAATAGAAATTTTATTTTTTTCGTCCAGATTACGCCAATAAAAATCAGCTACATCAGCCATTTCAGAAAAAGGCACAGGAACAACGTAAGGACTTCCGGAAAAAGACGGTAATGGATCTCCATCACACTCATATGTGGTCAAAGCATATCCAAATCCTGGTTCNACAAAGTCATACGTAAAATATTGACGTTCCGATCCCCCGTCACTGAATACATCCTTTTTCAGGATAGAAACCCATATCAAACCTGAATCCGATTTTACATCGATACATGCAGAAATCCGTGGGGTGAAATTAGGAGAATCAGGTTCATACTCCCAATTTTGAAGCGTATCGTAAAAGCTNACCCCCTTCTCCAAACCTTCACACAATGCATCTACCTGCAATCCATTCCCGACTATGAACGATTTGCCACTCACCCGCATCGCGTTATAAATGATTAGCGAAGGGTCCTCAACCTTGGAAGGATCTGCGGCTTCTGTCCTAAGGATTGTTTCTTCTTCCGAAAAAATTCTATTTCGGCTATTCTCGCTACGACCCATTATCCAGTACACTTGAATCCAATCCCCGGCAGCATCGCGCCCGACCACTATACCCCGACCGGGATAAGAATTTTCCGTAATTCGTTTTGCCAAATTGAAACGGGCAATTGACACATCCATTTTACCCTCCCTCTCCTGTGTNTCCATATATTGGCTGAATATACCATAAAATACTTAGGGAACAACATCAAACTCCGCTCATGAAGCTTGAAAATGTAGGTAAACACTATAAATCAGCCTCTTGACTAAATGCAAGCCTTGCTCTATAATATATCACTTGCTGGAAAACTTAGTTTTTGTATTTAAAATATGCGACTGTTTACTCACAGGAGTAGGAATGAGCAATTTTAGTGTAGAGGTCAGAACAGACGAGCCCTTTGAAAAAGCACTACGTAGATTTACATCTAAAACTCGACGTGCTGGGTTACTTAGGGATCTAAAGAAAAGACGCTTCTATACGAAGCCTTCCGTACAAAAAAAAATTGACAAACAAAAAAGTGTTCGGCGACAACAAAAGGCGTTGCGAATGGTTACCACTGGACAAACGCGNGGTGGTAGTAACGGAGGACGAAGTAGGTCGTAGGCGAAAAATCTCATCGTCAGTATCATACATACCCNGTAGCATTTTTATTTTATTTCAAAAATAATGTGACTGGTTGCACGTAATCTATCAATTAGAAGATAACTCCAGTACCAAGTCGATAAAACGTTTTGCAGTAATTCGAAGGTCGATATTGTATATGTTTCTATTACTTGATGATACTTTCTCAATNTGATTATCTGGTAATGAGCAACTACCACAAAACGCACCTAAAAGTGAACCGGTAATGCTAGCATAACAATCTATATCGGCAAAACGGATAGGGTTACCGTTCCGATCTAACTCCCACTGATTAACCGCAACTTGCAATGCTAACCAAGGATCATCGAANTGAGCACGAGAAACGGAAAGTGCGATGGCGATCGCGCGAAACGGATCATACACACTGTAATGCGACATTCTTTTCGAAAGAAATTCAGCCAATCCCATACCTGAGAATGACTTAGCCTGTAAAAGCAATTCAGGAAGAGAAGCTATCACATAAGGTTTGCCAAAGAATCCACCTAAAGACAGTGGATTTAAGTTTAAAAGTTGTTCTATAACATGATCGGGCTCGCAACCAATAACTGCCAAACTCTGAGCAGCAGCCAACAATGCTGTTGCTTCTCGAGCGTAACCAACATCAAAAAATGCTGTTTCATAGGCAGCAACGTAAGCCGCCTCAGGATTTCCNGCATAGAAAAAGCCCATGAAAGGTAAAACNAGCATACCNGCAATGGTCGGATAATTTAACCCGATGCTACGTGAAGCAAGGATACTTGGCGCTATACCGGGAAAGCTTGGAGAAGTTTCACCCAAAANACCATGACATACTCCCTCCCACATAGAGAACTGTTCCCTAGTTAAATGAGGATAACTAGGAAAAACGCTCTTGGGATGTCTCCAGCAAAACAATAAGCGTTTCGCGAGATCAATGGCTGAAGGCGGACGACCAAGAGAGCATGCTAAGTCAANAAAATTCCAACTATAACGCGTGTCATCTGTACCTGTACCTCGTGGTGCCGGAGATTCCCAAGGGCCATGAGGTGCCACGGCCCCCTTGAACTGTATTAAGTCATCAATCCACGGTAAACCGGGAACATTAAAATCTCGGCCTTTGGCAACGAACTCATAAGGCGCTCCCAAAGCATCTCCCAAAGCATGAGCGAAAACCGCACCACGCAGTCTGTCAATTAAATCAACAATAAAAAAATCCTTCGCTAATAANTAACAAAANTANTTCAATAATTATTTTCACAATCTGGGGAACATAGTGCNTTCTAAAATTGGGGCATCACACTACATAGTATTGGACAGTTTTTTATGCAAAAAANCCCGAACACGAAAAAATCGCTNTTACCAATCTGCGACACTTCCATCGTTTTCGTAATAATACTCTCCACCCAACTCCTCCACATACTTAGCTTGTTCTGAAACAGCCTTCTCGTTTATTTCAAAGCCCAAACCCGGACGGTCGGGCAATTCGATGTGTCCGTCACAAACTTCCCATCCTGAGCTAAGAATATCAAACATATGAGTTGGGCCTATTTGTTCCTGGATCAAAAAATTTGGAACTACCATATCTACATGCATACACGCGGCAAGTGCCACGGGTCCAATAGCACAATGCGGCATAATATGCACATAATATGTCTCCGCCATATTTGCTATCCGTTTCATTTCACTAATTCCCCCCGCGTGCGACCCATCCGGCTGAATATATGATACAACACCCTTTTCTAATAAATCCCTAAACTCCCAGCGAGACAGTAATCTCTCACCAGTCGCAATTGGAAATGTAGTCTTCTCGGATACTAACTTTAAAGCGTTTATGTTTTCCTGAGGCACTGGTTCCTCAACAAACATTGGTCGCATACCTTTTAACTCGTGACATATCTCAACTGCCAATCCGGGCGTCATCTTCCCATGAAAATCGAAACATAGTTCGACACTTTCGCCAACCCATTCACGCATCGTATAGGCTCGTTTGATAAATGCATCGATAACNGAAGGAGGTTCGTGAGCTCTCCACTTTCCCCCTGGGCCAGTTTTGTAAGCGGTATAACCATACTTTGTCAATTCATCCAATCGCTCCCGAGCAACCTGTAAACCTTCATCACTGTCGTCATTTATACCCCAGTGAGCATATACCCTTACTTTGTCACGGACAGCACCGCCACCCAATAGTTTATAAACAGGCACGCCATAATGCTTTCCCGCAATATCCCACAAAGCCTGATCNATACCGGACAAGGCCGACATAACGACACTACCTCCTCGAAAAAAAGAAGATCGGTATATGTGTTGCCAGTGATGTTCGATAAGAAGAGGGTCTTTACCAATCAAATAATCAGCCATTTCATCTACTGCAGAGCTTGTACTTTTCGGACGCCCCTCTAATGTTGATTCACCCCAACCTACTAGACCACTGTCAGTAGTAATCTTAACAAGACGCATACGGTTCCGAGGAAAAAACTGTTCCATTTTTTGTATTTTCATATATAAAATTACTCCCTTAATGTGCTTCCCGTTTTACCACAGAGCCTGATCTACCTACCAAAAAATCAAAATCAACACCTTGGTCGGCTTGCAAAACGTGATTGGTATATAAATTCACGTATCCACGGTGATCATGCGGTTCCGGTGCCTGCCATTGAGCTAAGCGTAAAGACAACTCCTCCTCACTTACATCCAAATTAAGACGACGTTTCGAAACATCTAATTCTATCGAGTCCCCTTCTCTAACCAACGCTAGACATCCCCCGACAGCAGCCTCTGGAGCAACATGAAGAACTACCGTCCCAAAAGCCGTCCCACTCATACGACCGTCCGAAATCCTAACCATATCGCGGACACCACGTTCTAAAAGCTTTTTAGGCAATCCCATATTTCCTACTTCAGCCATACCGGGATACCCAACAGGACCAACATTCTTCAAAACCATTATAGAATTTTCGTCAATTTCCAAGTCAGGATTATCAATGCGAGCATGGTAATCTTCAATAGTCTCAAAAACAACCGCACGTCCCCTATGTTTCATTAGCTTTGATGTTGCTGCTGAGGGTTTAATTATTGCTCCGCCCGGACAAAGATTACCACGGAGCACTGCAATACCAGCGTTTTCAATAAGGGGTTGGTCTAAAGGATAAATAACGTCACGATCATAACATGGTGCGTCAATATTATTTTCCTTTATTGTACTGCCATTCACGGTTAGGGATTCATTATTAAGGTGTGGTAGCATCTCACGAATAACAGCAGGTACTCCTCCAGCATAGTAAAAATCCTCCATTAAATACTTCCCTGACGGCATCAGGTTAACTAAAAGAGGTAATTCGGCAGCTAATTCGTCGAAATCATTAAGCTCTAACTCAACTCCAACGCGGCCAGCTATAGCCAATAAATGAACAATAAAGTTGGTCGAGCCTCCAACTGCAGCATTAATTTTTATAGAGTTATAAAAAGCTTCTGGCGTCAAAATCTTATACAGATCCAACCCTTCCCGTACCATTTCAACAATTCGGGAACCCGACATATGAGCCACAACTTTTCTCCGTGAATCAGGAGCTGGGATTGCGGCCGCTCCTGGTAGAGTTAATCCTAAGGATTCGGCCATCGTTGCCATAGTTGATGCAGTCCCCATCGTCATGCAATGACCCGCGCTTCGAGTCATACCTCCCTCCGCCATGCGATATTCCTCTTCGCTCATCTCGCCAGCACGAAAGTCATCCGTAAATTTCCANACATCCGTTCCNGACCCAATCTCAGCACCCCTGTATTTNCCATTCAACATTGGACCGCCNGGCACCACAATGGTAGGAAGTCCAACGCTTGCGGCCCCCATCAAGGTGGCAGGTGTTGTTTTGTCACATCCGGTCAATAACACGACACCGTCAAGAGGATTAGCACGTAGAGACTCCTCCACATCCATACTTGCTAAATTTCNAAATAACATAGTCGTAGGCCGCATAATAGGCTCACCTAGGGANGTAACCGGAAATTCCACTGGAAAGCCNCCTGCTTCATAAACTCCAATACGAACAGACTCAGCAATNTCACGAAAATGAGCATTACACGGCGTTAACTCTGACCACGTGTTACATATACCTATAACTGGGCGCCCATCGAATTCATGGTCAGGTATACCTCGTTTCATCCAACTTCGGTGAATAAACCCACTTTGATCTGAACGACCGAACCAATCTTCGCTTCTCAAACGTTCATTCGGCATACTCAACTCCAATAAATGCAAATGTAAAAATGTTTTTCCGTTCAAATACTAAAAGTATTTGAACATCAATTATGAGAGACAATAGTAACCCACAGATATATCACAATCAAGCAAAACAACTTGCCGTGAATCAAAGGCTCAGTTATACTCGCAAAATGAGTTCCTTTAAAACGAAATAACGAAGAGATTTTTCTGTATGGATTTGAATGATGTGAGTATAATCGGAGCAGGCACTATGGGGCGTGGGATAGCTCAACTACTCATTCAGAATAAACTTCGTGTATGNCTGTTCGATAANGNCATCGATGTTTTAAATTTTTCGTATAGAGAAGTCAACAAACGNATAACTAAATTTGAGAAGGAAAAATCATTAGANACTCGGAAACCTATCGAAGAAATGTTGTNGATTTCCGATAACATTATAGAAGCCTCTCAAAACAATTTAATTATAGAGGCCGTCCCAGAAAAAATTATTTTAAAAAAAGAATTAATCTCTCAAATCGACAAATATGCTCCCACGGGAACCATCATCTGTACCAACACATCTGGATTAGATATCGATANAATCGCGGCCGACACGAATCGTTCATCACAAATTATTGGCCTGCACTTTTTCAATCCACCNCATACCATGCCACTAGTTGAAATCGCTCGCGGAAATCATACGAGCGATAAAACGTTTGAAATTGTTGAATCATTTGCAAAAAAAATTGGNAAAACTNCNATAGAAGTTCAAAATAGTCCGGGATTTGTTGTCAATAGAATATTATTTTTGATGATAAATGAAGCNATTCATGTACTCGAAAACGGTGTTGCANATGCAAGAGATATTGACCGCGCAATGGTCTTAGGTGCCAGCCATCCAATCGGACCGTTAGCATTGGCCGACTTTGTTGGTCTCGACGTAACACTTGATATTTTAGAAAATCTGCAAAAGGATTTATCCCATCCTGCTTTTAAACCGAGTAAATTACTTCGGGAAAAGGTGAATTGTGGGAACCTTGGCCGAAAAACTGGCCNAGGCTTCTTTTCTTATGAATAAAAACAGTAACCGCCNTTCCNAATGTAAAATNATTTCANTTACATTCATTTTTTACTTAGCNTTTACCGGTTGCCTNAATCTACGTCCATTACCTCGTTATACTCATTCGTCTTCCACTGCAATCGTTGAGGAATTGAAACATAGAGTTCATAACGGACACAAACGTTTAGAAGAAGTAGTAAGAAGTTATTTAGGTGTTCCTTATAAATGGGGAGGGGTGACTCGAGAGGGAATGGATTGTTCGGCATTCGTTCGAGCAACTTTTCGCAAAACCTATGGAATTGAATTACCCCGAACTTCAAAACAAATGTACCAACTTGGGGACAAAGTTGGTAAAGAAAAAAACTTAAAACCCGGTGATTTAGTTTTTTTTAAAAATACCTATTCTGGAAATGGTATTTCACATGTAGGGATATACTTGGGGAGAGGAGAATTTGCCCATGCCAGTTCTAGTCGTGGCGTGACTATAACACCCATGTCTAATCCATATTTCGTCAAGCGCTATGCAGGTAGTAAGCGTGTTGCAGGCACTTAAAATGATCTACCCTACGATTTATGTAGTCATGCTAGAGGGTGCATTAATATACTTACTTTCGATCGGTGACTTGAGCTTCAAAATTAATGAATTTTGGATTGGAGTGTTCTTCGCGAGTTTTGCATACGCACTGTCAGCAAGGGCTGTACTGCAAGGAAATTTCTTTTCTACCAAAACAATACTATCAATAGCAATCGTCTTCAGAATTACTATGTGGCTCTCGTATCCATCCCTATCCGATGATATTTATCGTTACATTTGGGATGGACATGTTCAATTATCTGGAATTAATCCGTACATGTTTCCTCCAAACTCCAACGAACTCCTACATATAAGGAACCATGTGTTCCCCCTAGTAAATCACCCAGAGATAACAACCATCTACCCACCTGTATCACAGATATTCTTCATGTTTTGTGCATTGATTGGGGAAAATGTAGGTATTTTGAAAGCCCTTTTATTAGTCAT
>NZPK01000086.1 GCA_002693325.1 Gemmatimonadota bacterium
AATGCAAACTATCAGCAAGAGCTAACAAACTGGCATCAATTACATTTTCAGACACCCCTACCGTCCCCCAATTATCCTCACCATCCGACGATTCTATGAGTACACGAACCTTAGCTGCAGTTCCGTCACTACTAGACAAAACACGCACTTTATAATCTTCTAAATGGACAGATCGTATAACTGGAAATTCACTTTCTAAAGCTTTGCGAAGAGCTNGATCCAAAGCATTTACAGGGCCATCCCCGCTACCAACTGTATGAAATATCTGACCATCTATCTCTACTTTCACGATAGCTTCTGCATCTTCTATTTCTTCCTCACCCCGGCGATTAATAGTCCGAAAGTGTACAAGAGAAAATTGATCTTCATACACCCCTTGAACGCGACGCGCCAGAAGTTCGAAAGATCCTTCAGCAGCCTCAAATTGGTAACCACGATTCTCTAAGACTTTAACACGCTCTAAGACCGTTCCGACAAGTGGGTCTGACTTTGCTATATCCGGTAAGAATCTGCGTAATTTATTTACAATTGTAGCACCACCCGATTGGTCAGAAACCAAAAATCTNCTCTCATTACCAATCGATTCAGGAACAACATGTTCAAAACTATGTGCAACTTTCATAACCCCATCGATATGAGCACCACCCTTATGCGCAAAAGCACTTTCTCCAACGAAAGGTTGCCGATGATCGTGATAGACATTAGCTATTTCACTNAGAAANCTCGAAAATCCCATTAATTGCTGGATGCTCTCTTTGCCGATACTTTTCATTCCCATTTTAAGATCTATATTGGGAATGATAGAAGATAGATTTGCATTACCACACCGTTCACCGTAACCATTAAAGGTACCCTGAACCTGAACAGCCCCCATTTCGACAGCAAGCAAACTATTTGCTACCGCTACTCCAGAATCATTATGTGCATGAATACCAAAATCCATACCGACTTTTCCCAAGATATCACTTACAATTCTACCTAGTTCAGTCGTGAGTGTGCCTCCATTGGTATCACAAAGAACGAGGATTCGAGCACCTCCCCGTTCAGCAGCCTTTAATGTCTCGATAGCATAATCTCGATCCGATTTGTAACCGTCAAAAAAATGCTCTGCATCGTAAACGACCTCTCGACCATGCGAAACTAAGTATGCTATTGAGTCTTCGATTATTTTCAGATTTTCATCAAGCGTCGTACGTAAAACTTCCAATACGTGCAGAGTCCAAGTTTTGCCAAAAAGAGCAATACTCTCCGTTTCCGCCTTCAGTAATGTATTTAATGTAGCGTCATTCTCGGGTGTACTCCCAGCTCGCCTTGTGCTACCAAATGCAGTAATTTTTGCATTTAGATTAAGAGGTTTTATCCGTTCAAAAAATGCTAAATCTTTAGGATTAGTGGGATTAGGCCAGCCTCCTTCAATATAATCCACTCCCAAGGAATCAAGACGCTTCGCAATAAGTAACTTGTCCTCTATTGAATAGGAAATTCCCTCTGCCTGGGCTCCGTCACGCAGTGTCGAATCGTAAATTTCTATTTTTTGTGACATGAGGCTCAGTTCATCTCCGAAACATTGAAATTACAAAGAAAAGTTTGAAGTATATGGTAAACCTTTTGCTGTTGCCACAACTTGATCGCTCGCATCAATTAATTGCCCTAACGAATCCCATGTTCCTTGGACTAATTGTTCTCGAACTCCATCCGGGATATTCACCAGTACATCTTTTTCTCCATACGATAATTTGCGACTCACAATATCTATCTCTACTGGTTGGGAAGGGTTGTTTTCAACAACGGACTGTAACATCTTAACATCCTCAGCTGCTGCGACCACACATGGCAACCCGAGAGTCGTACAATTACCAAAAAAAATCTCAGCAAAGGACTCGGCAACGAAGGCTCTTATCCCCCAACGCATTAGCGCTTGAGGCGCATGCTCTCTTGAAGAACCACAACCAAAATTTGCGTTGGCTACGAGTATCGTTGCACTCTCAAAACTCTTGTTGTCAAATGGGTGATCCCCAGCTTTTCTATCATCTTCAAAAGCATGGTTTCCAAGATGCTCAAANGTGACCGTACGAAGATAACGCGCTGGAATAATTCTATCAGTATCAATATCCGCTCCCCTAACTGGTACGGCCTTACCTTTAACGTTCTGAATTATGCTTTCTTTTGACATTTCTTCCTCTATTGATTTCAATTCAGTATGGTGCGTACATCCGTAACTTCGCCACTAACGGCTGCCGCCGCGACCATAGCGGGACTCATCAACATAGTCCGTCCTGTAGGACTACCTTGCCGACCTTTGAAATTTCGATTACTCGAGGAAGCACAAAGTTGATTTCCTTTCAGTTTATCCGGATTCATCGCCAAACACATGGAACAGCCAGCTCCTCGCCATTCAAAACCAGCTTCCTGAAAAACCTCGTGTAAACCTTCTGCCTCTGCCGCTGCTCGTACTTGTTGCGACCCTGGAACAACAAGAGCAGTGACACCGTTGGCGACTTTCCGACCCTCTGCAACTTTGGCTGCCTCACGCAAATCTGAAATACGACCGTTAGTACATGAACCGATGAAAGTCACATCGACCGGAATACCCGAAACTAATTGACCAGCAGTCAAACCCATGTAATCTAGAGCCTCACTTAGACTTTTTTGATCATCTCCTTCCAACTCATTCAATCTTGGTATTTTTCCGTTTATAGATACAGACTGACCCGGTGTTATCCCCCAAGTCACTGTGGGCCCAATATCTTCGCCTGGAATATTTACTACGTCATCATATACCGCATCAGCATCGGAAGCCATACTTCTCCACCAAGTAACGGCCCGTTCAAAATCAGCTCCCGCAGGTACATGTGGACGACCTTTCAAATAATCAAATGTAGTCTGATCTGGATTGACGTAACCAACTCTAGCTCCACCTTCAATAGCCATATTGCAAACCGTCATGCGCTCTTCCATAGTCATTTGCTCGATGACATCACCACCATATTCATAACCATAGCCAACTCCACCCTTAACTCCTAGTAACCCGATTATGTGGAGGATCACATCTTTGGCATATACACCTCGCGACAAATTTCCGCTAACATTTATTCGCCGCACTTTAAGTGGGTCCATAGCTAAACATTGGGTCGCGAGTACATCCCTGACCTGACTAGTTCCAATACCAAAAGCTATTGAACCAAAAGCCCCATGAGTAGATGTGTGACTATCTCCACATGCTATCGTCATACCAGGCTGGGTCAACCCTAATTCAGGACCAATGACGTGGACGACCCCCTGTCGTTTATCATTTATATCAAACAATGGAACACCAAACTCCTTAGTGTTATCCTCAATAGCGGACATCATTTCTTCAGCCAATGTATCTATAAACGGACGATCGGTTACATCTGTGGGAACGATATGGTCAACCGTTGCAAATGTACGATCTGGGAAACGTACTTTTAGCCCACGTTCCCGTAACATTTGAAAAGCCTGTGGGCTGGTAACTTCATGAACCAAGTGAAGTCCGATAAAAAGTTGTGTTTGCCCCGAATCTAACTGGCGGACAGAATGCGCTTCCCACGTCTTTGAAAGAAGAGTCTTTCCCATAATTAGTTATCTCACGATCCTTTTCATACTATGAACAACGAAATTTTCGTACTTGAGTCCTGCGGATTTAAGTCAAACGGTTCAAGGCATCAACATAAGCCTGAGCACTTGCTTCAATGACATCGGTAGATACACCACGGCCTCTGACAATTTGACCGGCTAACGAGAGATGTACTGTTACCTCTCCTAGTGCCTGACTCCCTGAAGTTACCGCTCGAATAGAAAATCCGTCCACTTTTGCTTCAGATTTTGAAGCCTCACGCAATGCAGCATAAGTTGCGTCTACAGGACCATCTCCCCANGCCGACTTTTGAATAACCTCGTTGCCTATTTTCAATTTCACTGTCGCAGTAGGCACGGTACCGGTTCCGCTTACCGTATGAAGATAATCCAACTGATAAAACAAACTTTCCTCATCACTTTTACCACCGACTATTTCAATCAAGTCTTCATCAAAAATTTCTTTTTTCTTATCTGCTAACTCAAGAAATCGCTCATACGCTTGCTCTATATCATTCGGAGTAAGATTGTAACCCAGTTCTTCAATACGATGACGTAGAGCATGCCGACCAGATCGAGCAGTAAGCACGATCTCCGTATCTTCTAAGCCAACGTCTCTCGGTTCCATTATTTCGAAGGTATTTCTAGATTTCAGAACACCGTCCTGATGAATACCAGAGCTGTGGGCAAAAGCATTCGCTCCAACTATCGCCTTGTTTGGTGGAACACCAATCCCCATCAACCGACTCACTAGGCGACTCGTAGCAATGATTTCTTTCGTATCTATGCCAGTTTCCAACCCAAAGTAATCGCTCCGCGTCTTAAGGGCCATTGTAACTTCTTCTAAAGATGCATTGCCTGCCCGCTCACCCAGACCGTTTAATGTACATTCTGCTTGCCGGGCGCCATTTTTTAATGCCGTTAGTGTATTAATTGCAGCCATACCGAGATCATCATGGCAATGAACACTGATTATGGCCTCAGAACTGTTGGGAACCTTGGCTAGAATATTCGAAATCAAATCACCAAACTGCTCCGGCACAGCATATCCAACAGTATCAGGAATGTTTATAGTGGTAGCTCCTGCGGCAATCGTTGCCCGGATTACTTCATGTAAAAAATCCGGATCTGTTCGAGCAGCATCCATCGGGGAAAATTCAACGNTATCGCAAAGGCTTTTCGAGAGTTGCACAGCCTCTACGGCCATGCGCAAAATATCTTTCTGTCCCTTCCTCATCTGACCTTGCATGTGTATTTCGGAAGTACCAATAAACGTATGAATTCGTGGTTTTGGTGAACCCTCCAACGCCTCAGCCGTTCTTTTTATATCTTTGGGTAATGCACGGGCTAAACCGCATATTATCGGACCTTCGACCTCATGCGCAATTCGACGTACCGCTTCAAAATCCTCATTTGAAGAAATAGGGAAACCCGCCTCTATTACGTCCACACGCAATCGCGATAACTGCTGAGCAATTTCTAGTTTTTCCTTTACGGTCAACGAAGCACCGGGAGTCTGCTCAGCATCACGCAACGTCGTATCGAATATATACACTCTTTTTGAATCAATCATCTTATCCAACAAACTCCGCCAAAACGGCTCAGAAACGCTCTAAAATCTTATTTTTCAGTTACAAAACTTGTAAAAATAAAATACGAAATCGTTGAAAAGCCGAAGTATAAACAGACACTACAACACTCAACTTATTTCTTATCAAGCCAACTCATCATACTTCGTAATTGTGTTCCAACATCTTCTATCAAATGTTCAGAATCACGACGCTTACGGGCGTTATANACTGGACGTCCAACTTGGTTTTCAGACAACCAGTCTTTTGCAAATCTTCCTTCCTGTATATCCGCCAACACACGCTTCATCTCGGCACGTGTCTCATCAGTTACTATTCTCCTCCCACTCATAAGATCTCCATATTCCGCCGTATCAGAAATCGATGACCGCATATTTGCAATTCCGCCCTCATAAATCAAGTCAACGATCAGTTTTACCTCATGTAAGCATTCAAANTAAGCAACCTCAGGTTGATAACCGGCTTCGACCAATGTATCAAAACCTGCACGTATCAATTCCGTCAATCCCCCACACAAAACAACCTGTTCACCAAATAAATCCGTTTCCGTTTCCTCGAGAAAAGTAGTTTCAATGACACCAGCACGACCGCATCCGATGCCCTTTGCATAGGCAAGTCCTACTTCGTGAGCTCTACCAGTCGCATCCTGATACACGGCAAGTAATCCAGGTACTCCTCCTCCTTGTTCGTATACCCTGCGTACTAAATGACCTGGTCCCTTGGGAGCAACCATAAAAACATCGACATCAGCGGGAGGAACAACTTGCTGAAAGTGGATATTGAANCCGTGAGCGAAGGCCAACGCATTGCCTGCTTGCAAATGAGGCTTGATATCGGCTTCATAAACAGACCGTTGCACCTCATCATTTATTAGTATCATCACAATATCTCCAGCCTTAGCAGCTTCGGAAACCTCAAGAACTTTGAGCCCTGCGGCTTCTGCGTCAACTTTGCTACTACTTCCAGGTCGTAACCCGACTACGACGTTGACACCACTTTCTTTGAGGTTGAGGGAATGAGCATGTCCCTGACTACCATATCCAATCACCGCGACTGTTTTGTCCGAAAGTAGATCGAGGTTTGCGTCGTTATCGTAGTACATCTGCATGGGGTTGCGTTCTCCTGTTATTGTTATTAAAGTGACAAAATTCTTATTTTTTTAGGCACAAAGTTCCACAGCCGCCCGTGATCTTTCAGTCAAAGGCTTCGTTCCATTTTTTACACTGTCCGTTGGGATAAGGAGCGAAGCCTATTTCGGCAATCCGGTTATAAGTCTTACAATAATCGGGGATACGCGAATAAAACGCAGAAGCCTAAGAGTACGAACAATCTTAAGAGCATAGAATAGCTTTTTCATCGCGTAATCAAACATCGCATTTAACCTCAGGCAGGTCAATAAGTTAAACTAATTAACTAAGCTCCGCAATATAGAGGGGCTCAATTAAACTGTCAATAGAAAAATAGTAATCCTGTTAGGTNCGNATGTAAGTGATAACAGGTTTACAGTAGTCCCTATCGGTCCTATTTTTAGTACATGCCCAGCGATTACTCTATAGCGCCTATCACAGACGACAAAGAATGGGATGCGTTTGCCTCCACAAGTATCGGAGGGACGCCGTTCACTACCAGCAAGTGGTTGAAGAATGTAGAGGAAGTCAGTGGAGGCCAACAAATTAGACTTGGATTATTTAAAAATGCCACTCTTCGAGCAGGTTTGACCGCGATCGCGAAAAGGAGAGGGCCGTTCATCCAACTCGGAACCCCCGAACTTAGCCCACATACAGGAATTTTACTCTGCAATACTCCCGAGGGCAAAGGCCCCACAAAGCGAGAAGCCGAATGGCAAGCAGCCTGTAACCATTTTATACAATATTTGAGTAATCGCTACGACCATATACGAATTACCCATACACCAGACTTAACAGACCTCAGACCCTTTTCATGGGCCGGGTGGGATCTTAATCTGCGCTATACCTACCAATTGCCACTTGAAAACCAAACAGAATCAGAGCTTTGGGAACGCGTGGAACGTCGTACACGTACGGCTATTCGAAAAGCNGAAAAGTTAGGNTACGAATGTCAAGAAACCGACGACATAGATTTGTTATGCGATCAATATGAGAAAATCTACGAGAATGGACCCACTCCTATTAATTCCGATTTAGTTCGGCGTCATCTAAGATTAGCCTTTCAAGCGGGACTAACACAAATTTTTTCCGTAAAATCAAATAGTAACGAAACGGCTGCTATTGTCGCATTCGTAAAAAATGAAAATATGACTTATGCGTGGGTTGCTGGAGCAGATCCAGATCATAACAACAGTGGCGCCGCATCACTGCTATATTGGAGGTACATCTGCCAATGCAGCCAAAATCACTTTGATTTTGTGGGCGCTAATTTGCCGTCCGTAGCATTTTTCAAGCGAGGCATGGGAGGCAATCTAGTACCATATTATACAACTGAATACTTTCGCAATGAGTTTCTGCGCAACATAGTTAAAGTAAAGAGCCTTTTCAACAGAAGATAAATATGAAGGAAGCCACGGAAGAAATTTGGCCTGACTTACGTAAGCAGTTTCCACTACAATACGACCGAATCTATCTCAATACATCCACTATTGGCATCACACCAAGATCTGTTTTGGATTCCATGTATTCGCATATGGAGGGATGTGAAAAAACAGGCGACATAGGACATTCTACTAAACTTTGGCAAGACGTTAAAGCTGGCATTGCACTCCTTTTGAATTGCAACGACACTGAAATAGCACTAACAAGAAATACTACCGAGGGTGTTAATATTGTATGTAACGGACTTTCTTTCAACCAAGGTGATGAAATAATAACCAGTACTCATGAGCACGTAGGAAACACAATCCCATGGATAATCCGATCAAAGAGAGACAAACTAAGAATCCGAACTTTTGAACCATCTAAAGAGAGTAAAGAAACACTTGAACGTATCGCAGGATTAATCGGACCTCGAACAAGAGCCATAAGTTTGCCTCATGTGAGCTGTGCGTCTGGTCAAATATTGCCCGTAGAAGCAATTGGGAATTTGGTCAAGAACCAGCAAATTTTTTACTTCGTAGATGGCGCACAGGCTGTTGGAAACATACCTGTCAATGTAGATTCTATCGGGTGCCATGGNTACGCTGCTAGTGGGCACAAGTGGCTATGTGGTCCTAACGGAACAGGATTTCTATATATCCGGAAAAACATGTTGGAATCAGTAGATGCTCATCATGTCGGAGCCTACTCTAATATCGGTGATTTCTCTTTGCGTAACTGTAAAGCATCGTTGATTAATTCCGCACAGCGCTATGAATACGGAACAATCAATACATCGCTGATACATGGTCTTAACTCCACAATAAACTTTTGGTCTGAAATTGATCATACAAAAGTTTGGGCACAAAATAAACAACTAACTAGTTTTTTCCGACTGGGGCTTCTCGATATCGGTGCCGAGGTTATAACCCCTACAGAATCATCATCGATATTAACATTCAAGTTTTCTGGTCTACATTATGAAGATCTCCAGCAAAAACTTTGGAAAGAACACAAAATACGACTACGCGGCATTTACGAAGGTAATTTCAATGCGTTACGAGCATCCATACACATTTATAACTCTTGCGATGAAATAAGAAGAGTTTTACAAGCACTTCGAGAAGCCGTAACAGAGCTTTTAAAATGAAGCTACTTGCATTTTTTACAACACGGCGTATGCTTTATATATTAGGATTATCACTACCGAAAGGAAGACCAAATTATGCCCTCTTTTCTTCAGAAATTTTTCTTTGATCATAAGGAACAGATACGTGATATGCTTACTCTGGGAGCAATGTTCGCAATTATCGCCTTGACGTTCCTGACGATAAATTTTGCTTCAACTCTTACCACTGATACCAACAGTAACCATTATGAAACAAATTATGGCTTGAAAACTGCCTTAATAAATCAACCAGCAGCTAGGCAATAGTTAAAATGGTAGCTGTGTAACTGATTTAGATATAAGTGCGATTGCAACCGCCGACATTCCTACCAACCCCATTCCACACGCATAACCAGCTAAAAGTACCGGAGCGTATTGACGCCAAACCTCAACTCCAAAGCGTTTCTCCAAAGAATAGCGTCCAATTAAAGCACCAATCATTTCTGGAATAAGCAAATGAGGTAATCCAGATAAGCCGCGCACAAATCCGTAAATCAAAGAGACTGGTAGTCGAAGTAAAGACAAGACCACAAAAGTACCTCCAGCAAAAGAAAACCCTCCTACTATCCACCATCCTTTTATAGCAGTATCAAACAGTGTTTCTCCACCCATAGTCGCGGAATACCATAAACATTGTCTTAATGCAATTAGGTGCCAGTATGTTTGAGCATACTGAAAAGCAGGCGAGGGTATAGGGCCCATGCTCCAAATAAGTTGCCAAAAAATAAATCCGCAAATTAAACTCAAAGGTAGAATCAACAATTCGGCCTTGAGAATTGAAGTAAATTTTGTCCCCGTCAGTTCTACTTCGCGAAATAACTGCGCTCTACGTCCATGATCCGCATAAGGAATAGGTGCAAACCAAATATCTACACCTCTATAACCGCTGAGTATAAAAGCTCCCTCTCTAATCATTGGAAACGAAACCATTTGTCCCGTCAAACCTGCCATCCGTGCATTGACATAAGAGAGAGCTGGAGTAACAACAAAACCAAATAACAACAAAAAAATCAGCGGAAATTCATCATCCTCCAGTAACAAAGTACAAAGTCCAATCATCGCCAAGGTGGACAAACCGTATCCCACAAAAGCTAACCATAATGGAAAATCACCACGACCCTTAGGAATGTCTCTAAAACTAGAGTGTTTTTGCTCTTTATTCGCTGTTCGAAATGCATATAAAGCGTACCCAATACCAATCAGTCCCACAGCAAAACCAGCTCCGATATATACGCTCATCCAAACATCAATATCATTAGCAAAATTGGTCAAGATAGTGTCCATGCCAGGTCGCCAATGAGTCAAAAACCCAAAGTGATAGAGAACCGGACTCCCTAAAGCATGTACCATAGCAGCAACAAATGACCCAACAACAACCCAAAAAGGCAAAACCATCCCAAGAAAAACTAAGCCTAAATCAGTACCAATTCCTAATGGTGCTGCCGGCAAAAATGACTCGGTTGTCGTTGTGAGATCAATCCACGGTATGGGAAGTAGCGATATCGGTTCACTTGCAATAAGTCCAGTCAAAGCTGGCAAACCGATATAAACAGATCCAAAAACTAAACCGATGCCTAAGCCTATAGAAAAAACCCTCCAACGCCATCCTTGATGTTCGTCGTCATTTTCGGCTAATGCCATAGCCCCCTGAGCAGCCACAGGAGCTAAAGGGAAAGGTAGCTTTTCAACATCTGAAGTTGTTCGAAAAAGTATATAACCCAGAGTAAACCATTCTACCCTAGACAAAACCTGTGCGGCAACGAGCACAACAACTGGTGGAATCCAAGCTCGATTTAAAAAGCTTCTTTCCAGAAGAGCTTCAGAGCCAATTGCGGGAGTTACCCATTCTGGAATTTGATCAGCAATACCAAAACCCAATGCTGCCTGCGATTGTACTAGATACTGGTTCCACATCAGTTGACCGAATGGCCCCCCAGCAAGCATCGTCCCTCCGATAACTCCTGCTAGCCCNCCTGCTATGTAATAAATCAAATANATTTCTTGACGCGTAAGAGAAGAAAATGATCGACGAGCCAATTCAGAGAAAAGAATNATTGTAACCCATTCCGCAGCNGATCCCAGCGAAACACCTGCAATCAGTCCCATATAAATGGCACCTGGCATCATAATAAATCCGACAAAAAAGGCCCCGATAACCGTTCGATATGTAAAGCCTTCTCTAAAATTATCNGGGCGCCCCATCAGATTTCGGTAGCTTTCTAAATCTGATATTGTATCATTCCTGCCCACTGTTCCTCCATATGCAATCGCAATTGATTAAAATCGATAACCTGAACCTATTTCTCCATGGATCATTGCTACGGNAGACCAAAATAAGCGCATAAAGACCTCTCCAAATATGAGTCCCAAAAATAAAGGTAATAAGCTCCTGTATGTCTGCGCTCCACCATAACGAACTGCTAACCATTTGAAAAACCATCCCGCCATCACCGAACCCCACACAATCCAACCAAAACCCGTACCAAAAATGTATCCCATAGGATGAAGAGGCCAACGTAAAAAGTGCTGCCGCATAAAGGCCAAAAACGCTGTTACAACAGCACCAATACCATGAACTGTCATTCTATACCAGTCGGCTACACTAGAAGTCAACCCCGCATCTTTAAACAAGTAATTATAATAGCGTCCAATACGAGCTTCCGAGCGAGCACCACCTTGTTCCTGTAGGGTAAAGATCCCGTGATCATATATAATTTGTAATGAAAACATATAACCACAAACTAGCNCAACCACTAACCCCACAAACATACNCCAAAACATTTTCCAGTACGAAACACCCGTTAACTCGGCAAGTTTCAGACCTTCAAACTGTACTGCCGGCCAAATTCCAACACATGTAAAACCTAATACGGCCATCAGTGCAAGTGACACATAGGTTTCATTGGCAAAAACTCCTGGACCAGTACCAGCAGCAACAAAAAAAATGTAACCAATAATTTGAGGAGCACCGTTAATTGGCAAACCACCATCTACTCTTAGACGCGCAAAACCCATAGCCAAAAAGAAAAAAAATAAGAGCGAAAGGCCAGCAATCCATACAGGCACACCAAGCAAAGAAATCCANGTCCATAGCAATGAGAAACCAATTAAGAAACCCCATACCTGCCGTCGCCTCGGGTTAAACATCGACGCCAATGATTTCCTTGCCGTCCATAAACCAAAAAAGANGAGGAATAACATTCCCCCCCTTGCTTGTGGCATAAAGAATGGAAAATGACCGGGCCAATCTAACCATGGTGAACCATGGCCAGGAATAAAATCCCCACGAAATTCAGATCTTCCAACAATCTCAGTCAAAAGAAGTTGTAGACGAGTAATAAGAAAAAAGACCCAAGTACTAAAAGAGACCTCAACAGGTATGAGAAAAGCCACCCCCACTAGCAACGGCGAAAATTCAAAAACAAAAGGAGTCTCAAANGGTGCCATGGCATTCCANGGTTCATCTAATAGAAAATCGGAAAAGTTTAGACTCAAAATAATTTCTGGAACTGCTGGATAATAATGGTTTAGTCCATTCACCCCAAAAAGAAAAACAGAGAATACCACCCCCCAATAAAATGCTCTTTTGCCGAATAAATCACCATTGAGTAGAGAGATAGGCATTTCCAACAGAGGAAATCCCAGACGTTCCGTATCAATCCATCGATCGCGAAAAATAGCAACCAAGCAAAAAGACGTAAGAAATAAAGCGGAAAAAAAACCAGCCCAAGCAAACATGGGAACGAGCCAGAGATCCCATGGAACGGGAAGACCTCCCTCAAACGCACCTACAGCAGCCAACTCGTTCGCCCCACCAGGAACTGCCCACTTGGGTATCAATTTTAAAAATTCTATATAGGGTCCAGTGGGACTTGCAAAACCACCGTAAAACCCAGTTACAAGACCTGGTAAAAACCTATGCATCAAACCTGAAGCAGTGACCGAAACTCCTATAATCAATCCCGCATAGATTACAGCACGTTCACCAGTTCCAAGCCAACGCCGAAAACACAATAAAGCACCCAATACCCCCAAAGGTACAGCTAAGAAAACCTGACCTCCGGGCGCACTACCCGCACCCGAAATATACGGGCCTCCATATACTAATTCTATCCGTTGCGCCAGCCATCCGCTAATTACGGTAACCAATGCAATCAACAGGAGAGCCCTAATTGTATTCATTCATTGATCTCCTGCACAGAATCTTCTTCCCATCTCCCTAAAATACCAGANTAATAAGATCGNTCATCTTCCGACAAAGTACGCCAAACAAGAAACTGCTTTCTAAGATCATCCAGGAATGTCCTAGCAACACGCTGCCAAGTATCCCAATCCCCCGCNACCAAACTTAAATTTACATCGATATCACAATAACGAGCATCGGTTCCCGGACAAATAGACAGTTTTGTATCCTGAACAACTCCCTGATCAAAAGGTGCCAACCACACTTTCGCACTCAAAGATATTTGCCTACCCTCCCTAATCACACGCAATTGTTCTACATAAAATCCAGCACCTATTGATTGCTCTCGGTGAGAAGACCAAAATTCAGCNTGAAATGCCGCCATNCCCTCTGCCTCTANGCGCGCTAAAGTAAAGGGCAAACGCATTTTNATCTTATCACCGTCGGCTGACGGCGGACGCCACCGTCTTTCGATACCTGGGGTACATATTTTACCAGCCATGTGAGCAGGGTATAAAGCCGAAGCAACAACGAGAAGTATCACTAATCCAACAGTAACAATAGCAGCTAAAGAGGAATAATTAAGCTGTAGTCCCTGTAACCAGCCTAAGCTTCCAATAATCTGTGCTGTCGTTTGTCCAAAGAGATAGCCTAATACCGCACCAACAACAGCCAAGGCAACGGATTCAGCTATGAATAAAGCACTCACATGTATTGGCGCCAAACCAATAGCATTAAGAGTCCCAATCTCTTTAGTACGTTCATATACAGCACCTAACATCGTATTCAGTACAATTAAGGCCGCGATCGCTAATGGAATGATTAATTGTCCTAAGCCGTTTACTGAGGAAACACCGACGGTGTTTATTAGATAACGTTTCCCTGAAATGCCCGCAAAAAGATTCAAATCCAATAATTCAGATAACTCTTCGATATCTTTATGCACATATTCTCCGACCAAATTTATTCCTAGAGAAACCATTTCTGCACCTTGCCAACGTATTAGATTGGAAAAAGGAACAATGATCGTAGAATTACTAGGTAAATGAGCATAATGTTGAGGTACTCCTGCTCCAATGGTCTTAACTTCGGCAGGTTGCTGGGCTTCAGGATCTAGTGGCGTGAGAGGCTCTCCATTTAAATCGAGATTGTCTAAGGACTCAGCTGAAAAAATACCAATTACCCTAAATGTTTCGCCAAATATTCGAATGTGATCTTCGCTAAAATCTACTAAGGAAATTCTTAGGGAATCTGCCAAGACTTTGGGGAGTAAACAGACACCAGTCTCATCTTTTGCAATCCAACGACCCGCCATCAATCGATTATTGGGGTTTACTAATCGACTCTCTACTTCTGAAAGCCCAACCAGTCCCATATATCCAGTAGCAACAAAAGGATCATCTGCTCGTTCAACACGAAATACGGACGCCGCAGAAGAAACTGACTTCCATCCACGAGGGGCAACGTTTTCATCTCCGTACCAATCACAAAACATCCGATACGATTCTAGTTCCATTGCCTTCCATCCTAGCATACGAACAAGAACCCCATCATACAGCGCATTTTCACCAACTTCTATCCAATTTGTTCGTAATGTCGACCTAATGGAAGTAAAAGATAAGACTGAAAACGTTAAAAAGATCAGCGTAGCACAAGTCATACCCGTCCTCAGCGGGCGTCTTCTTAGATGAGCNAGTCCGACAGATATCGACGCCCCTACTGCACCTCCACGTTTCATTGAAGTAGGCCCTCGTCGACCTTGCGCCATCTCTTGCAATTCTCGGTTTAGTCGGGATATACCAATTCCCGTGACTAATAACCCAAGCGCCAAAATCACAAAACCCAATAGAATAACAAATGGCGAGATTGATAATTCAAAAGCAGGATGAATTTCACTTAGCGCTACAAAACCGATAATGAAAAATAAAAAATATCCAATGACCTGATTTCGTAGTTCAGAAAAACAGAATATGAGACGCTCCAGAAAATGAGCAAAAGGAATAAATAATGCGAGTATGAAGAGAGCACCATTTACCACTCCNGACTGTGTACTTTCCACATCCCTATAAGCGGCTACAGAATACGACCAGGCGCGACGTGCCGCACCAAAAAACTCTCGATATAACNTACCTGCCAAAGCCTCCTCAGCAATATCTAACTGTANTTTCGCAAGATCATGAAACTCAGAAAGTCTTCCATTGCGCACACCNTGATTTTCNAGATTACTAATTCGAGAATCATTTAATAGTATCATATCACGAGCTATATGGTAAATTGTTTNCGGCAAAACATTCTCGTGTTTCACCTCAAAACCACTCCCATGGGGATTGCTGACCGTTGCGTTGAGTAATAATAAACGGCGTCCCAACCCGTAGCGTCCTGTCGACATAACCATCTTGAATCGTTTTTTCAACGGCATAAAAACCACTACTGCTGTCTCGGTATTCGAACCGAGATAATTAGGATAGCTAAACAAATCCGTCTCAGGCGGCGTTAAAGGTAAAACCCCACCGTAAACTGTAGGCTCTGCATCAAGTTCCGCATCAATTACATCGATATTTTCCGGAGTAATTAGATTCCGAGGATCTAAAAGACCGAAAAGCGTAGTTCCAATTAGCGGAGCTGTAACGATTTGAACTTCTTCGTCTAAATCATCCATTAACACCTTAAGTGCTCGTCCCGGCAATTTACGTTCCCCATTAATTCCCCAGTCGGCAGCAGCACTAATTGACCCATCCGAATCCAAAGCATAACCTTCGAGTCTCACAGGCTTCGTGTAGATAATTTTTGACTCGATTCCTGGGATAGCAAAAAAACCTGAATCGTCTGAGGTAGCCCAAGCGTCAGACCTAACGCCTGTCAGCGTAGGAGATCGTAAACGAACTCTCACCATTGCTCTTGGTGTTGGTTTATCAGGTAGATAACTTCTGGGTCCATAATGAACAACCTGACCTCGGATATACCCAAAAGTATCATTACCCCAAGCCCACTCTTCTAATTGTGGATCGTTAGATAAATTAGTAAACAAATAATTCAGTAATTCCATTTGGCTATTCAGCCAATCTACCCTAACATCATCGAGTCGATCATCAATCGTATCGAATCGATTACGACTGTCGTTTATAGTGGTAAATCCGATTGTAGGAGCACCTGAAAGAGCCAATACAGATGCATCGAGTGGGATTATCCCAGCAACAGACCCCAGACCTTGCCTAGTGTAATCTTGTTTCAATCCATTAGCCATCAAAGGCAATCCACCTGCCGTCGAATCTTCATAAACTTTAGCCAATTTTACCAAACGATTCGTAATAGGAGGAGCCAGCAAGGGAGTTCGATACGGTATTCTAGGTCGCATTGCCGATAAAAATGGGCTACCGCTAGATAGATCTATACCAGCAAAAAAGCGGAACCTAAACTCACTAAGATGATCGGCTAACACTCGCTCTTCAGGTGTCAACAAATCTTTATCTCTACGACCAGATGCAACCGAAAAAATAGGAGTTAGGTGTCTCATACCAGACATATGTTCGAAATGCCCCGCTGTCCAGACCAAACATAAAGTTCGAGCGGGTGGCCGAAGACTCCAATCACGAGCTAACTCTAACAGGACTGCAGCACTACTTGCCTGATCAGCTCCAGGCGCTAAAGCTGGAACTGGGGAAATTGCATCATAGTATGCAGAGATAACAATTGCTTCTTTTCTTAAAGAAGGATCATGACCTTCAATAATAGCAATTAGATTCCGTGCTTTTACGGATTCTAAGGGCATCTCACCGACAATGTTTGCTATAGCATTATCGGATGCAAATGTAAGTAATTGTGAGCCAACCTCTTCCGTAGCAAAAAAACGAGGTAGGTTAGCCGGTATATCAAGAAATTTCTGTTCCGACTCACTTCGATGCGAACCGGGAACATGTAAAAAAACTACTGCAAGAGCACCCATTTGAAATACATCAAGCCATTTATCTTGGCAGTCAAATTCCAAAAGAACAATATTGTCTTCTACGGTCTTTCCATCTAACAACTCTCCCCGACCACCATATATCAGTCTTCCATCAATCCCGTCTGTGGGTAATGTCGAAGTGCGTATTAAATTAGGCCAAACGCCATATAACAAAAATTCCTGATCGGCAACACTGAGCTTGAACCCCTTATCAATTGGCATGATTTGAGAGTATTCATGCGAATAGACCTTATCAGCACCAATTAAACGCAACTGCGATTCAATCCAGTTGGATGCCTCATCGGCTCCTGGATATCCCGTAACACGCGAACCGACAGACGACAACACTTTTATCGAATTGGACACCCGGTCTGAAGCTCTATTCATTTCTGCCCAAATTGACGTCGAACAGAAAATCAAATTCAACACCAACAGTAAAAATAGAAGAAATTTGCATCTCATAATTTCACACCGATGCTTCTTTAAAAACACTATTTGGATATGAATCGAATATGAAACTAACAACTCATAGGAATAGCATACATAATTATAATAAAGTCAGTCACAAACGGCCCCAAAAACCAACTACAATAGCTCCGAAAAATACAGAGGTCTCCGGGAGAAGCTATTCCCAGAGACCTCTAAAAACATCAGAACAGCTTATCTCTCGATAAGCTTGAATCTAATTAGAAATGAAATTGCAATGAAAATTGATGGACTTGGTCGAGAATACCAAAAGAAGTGAATGCATAATCCACGGTTGCATCGTAATCACCCATACTAAGGTCAAGGCCTAAACCAGCAGTTAAACCTTGCTCAGTACGTGGAGCATCAAATACAACTCCATCAACCTCATCAACTTTCTCATCCTCAATCCCTTGATAATTGAACTGATATCCTGTCCGTAATTGCAACATTTCAAAAAATTGAGCCTCTACAGCTGTATAGAGAAGTTGCTCTCCATCCTGTGGTTTCGTAGCATCAGCCAAAACCGTAACCTGCATACCACTGTCATTATAAATATCTGTAGCCGCCCCAATACTAAAAATTAAAGGGAGCGGTGCTCCGATATCATAAAAAGTCAGGTCACTTCCAAGGTTGTTAATTCGTGCACCCAGACGAGTTCCGTAAAACCCGGTACGGTAAATTGCACCGAAATCCGCGGCATAGGCACTCGCACTAACGCCATCAATGGTTTGGCGGACAATTTTTCCAGTAAGCCCCATATCTAAACGATCAGTTATATGCCTACTCCATGTCACACCAACCGCTATATCACGATAGTCATAATTACCGGATCCATTATCATTCGGCGTAAACGTACCTGCATCCAACACAAACTGTGGCACAGCATCGCGGTCCGACTCTATACCACTTGTTCCAAGAGTAACAATACCTATTCCAACAGTACCTAAGTCTCCAAAATCCCGAGCATATCCCACTGCATCATGAGATAAATCAGCTATCCAGGAATTATGTGACAACATAACCTGAGTATCACCCGAATTCAGAGCACTACCTGCTGGATTCCAAAAAATCTGATTAACATCACCCGTCACCGTAGTGTAGGCAGAGCCTAATGCCACGGCACGAGCTCCAACGCCGACTTTAAGAAAAGCAGCACCTGTTAAGCCGGACTTTCTCACTCCGGCATCAGTTGGCTGGGGGGCTACCAGGAACATGGCCATACCCAGCACTGTGATGATCTTTAAAGCTTTCATTTAATAAGCCTCCATTTCATAGATCGATTCAGCGTAGTATGGCAAAGTGCCCGGTTTGCGAACCTCCGGGATACTCGGCCACGTAAATGTAAAGACCACTGGCAACTTCGACACCGTCTTTGGAAAACATATCCCAAAACAATGTGCCATCATAGTCGTTCGTTCCATTAAACTGCAAGACGTCAATTACCTGACCCGCTACATCAAAGACCGTGATCTTCGTTCCAGTGGGCAGATTGATAAAAAGCATCTTGTGTTCAGTACCCGTATCGTGCAACGCCCCCTTTTTGTAAGGATTGGGTACAACACGAACCTTGAGGTTGCCTCCGGTCAGTTCAGATGAATCAACCAAGGGCGACTTAAGCACAAAAGGCGCCCCAATATCCTTCTGTCCACTAAGATCAGAAGGAAAGAGAGAAGCAGCGGTGGCGTAATGAAAAGTTCCCTTCCATAAACCATCGCGACCGTTAAAGTTATGGCGGTGTGTTTCCAACGAATTAAAAGGTCGATCATTAATTGCGCCGGTCTCACTATTGTAGGCAGCCACGTAGTAATAATAAGTGAAGCCGAAAGTAACTAGATCGCTATCGTCTTCAAACCTGTATTTATACATACCACTATCGTCTCCACTGTTCAAATAATTCCCAACTTCACTCGCAGGAATGTGCTTGATCAAACGATAGGGACCCCAAGCCGCCGGTTCCTGAGTTTTATATGCTGCAGAACTGATATTAGGGTTGTTGGCTTGCCCCAACACACCCAATTGCGCATCCGTCGGATTCTCAATGGTCTGCTCGTGATAACGATCAACGACTCGCATACCAATTTCTTGCGAATCGACTTGCGGGAAAAGAGCAGATCGATAGACTTTATAGCCAGCAAAATCAGGATCTGATTCCGCCCGATCGTCCCATTTTATATCAATTTTGACGTTCGTATTTGGTGCGACTGAAATATCAGGAGTAGGTGGCGGCGTAGGCATCTCGAAATTATTCTCATAAGCCCATTGTGCGGTCGACCTAGCTCCACGTACACCTTGCAANCGAAATCCGGCATATTCGACTAATACCANGTTGATTGTCTCACCAACCTCCAAATCAAANGGACCGACACCAACAAGTAACTGGCCGTCGAATCCATGGGCAATTGAGTATCCCTTTGTCCATGCCCAATCCGGCTGATCACTCAAAGACTTACTGGCATCCACCTCCCAGTTCTGAACAAACGTATCNTTAGTCTGCATATCACCAGTGGGTCGCCCACGTTCGCCTTCAGGACGTACCGCATTGATAAAAGAGAGCGGATCGCCAGGCACAATATCCGGATGATCTGGATCAAACCAATTCGGATCAGGAACTAGGTTACTCTCACTCTGTATAGATGCACCTTTATCCCAAGTCCGGCTTCCTATGGCTTCTCCATTGAAGAATGNGCTCATCGCATAGATGTGAGATGCCCGTGCATCAGAACGGCCCCCATCATCCTTTAAAANAGAAGTAAACCAACCGCGCTCACTCCCCTCTCCAACAGGATGACTATCGTAAATAGTACGTTTATCTTCCTGGCCAAAACTACTTCCACTGGCAGGTAAAGCNCCTTTCTTTGCCGCTATCCACTGCATTCCATTATACGTGTCATAATAATATTTGCGACGATTCATTGTAACTCCCAACAGTCTGCTTTCATCTGCAGCCCACCCTGTAGCCGTTCCAAATACCGGATGCGGCTCATTCAACTTGCTTGGCGATGGACCTGAGAATACGAGAGGCACATCCCAGGCAGCACCATCCGCATCAGGGGTGGCATCGTAACCCGACGTAGGTCCGGTAAACCAACCACTAGCTCCCCTNCGTCCGTTGGTTCGGTTCGACATAGAGTTGATCGGCTCATTTTGCATATGTAAAGTGAGGGCCTCTACACGATGATCAGTCTGCTCGGGAGTACCGTCACCATCGGCATCAAGGACACCCGTATTGGTCAGTTCCAATTCAACCACAATAAAATCGTTGGCATTGGCATGATTAGCCGCATACTGTCGCATACGCCACTTGACGTCTACGCCAAGATTTGTAGGCATGGAACCGGTATAATGCATTTCATTACGGTCTCTATCGGCCCACACTGCACCGTCAGAAGTAAAGTCGCGACTGGCATCACCAGCTCCTGCCAAATTGTTCGTATAAAAACCCAACAGATAGTTTTTTGCTCGAGGTGCACTGGAATCCGTAAAATTATTCACCTCTTTTGAACTAAACATCGACATCTGTATGTCCTGCCCCCAAGGAAGATGAATATTTTCACCTCCGGGATAAGTCTGCGTCGGGGTCGTCCATTGACGATCCCAGTTCCCAACGCGGAATAAAACGAAACTTTTCAAAGGATCGTTTTCTGTTTCACCGTAGTAACGTCCAGCGTTACTGGGCAAAAATGACTCCCAAATATCACCAGCAGTAAAAACACCACCCGCTTTTTGCGCGGACGCTCCACCGGCGATAACAACGAGCAGAGCCAAAGCCCACAGCGACGTCTTGTTTACTCGTGTAAGCATGATTTAACTCCTCCTAGAAATCGACGGTTATGCCGAGATTAGCCATCCTCGGAATGTCGTAAATGGCCTGACTCTCTTTAGTGAAAGCGCGGTTAAGATCACCGGTGGGATCCTTATCTTCTTCCCATTTTGCTGTGCTTGGCACATTCCGGTTATCCCAGGTAAGAATATTATTTCTGTCTAATAAATTTCTAACCTCAAAAAACGCTCCCAGTTCATATCCAGCTAAAGAAAAGCCACGATCTAACCGCATATCGGTCCTCATGTTCCATGGAGCTCGATCTGTCTCACGAGCTCGAGGATCATCCCCGGTAGCTGTTATGTTGTAATGAAAACCGCTCTCAGCAGTAGTAATTAATGACAAGCCAACTTCAGCAGGAAGTTGAGCCATAACCGTCAGTCCAATACGATGTGCTCTATCGTAACCAGAGACTAAAGGATTACCACCACCGTTTACGTTAGATTGGTAGGTATTATACGATTCTTTATTCGCCAAAGCCGTATTGATTGCATCAACATCAGATTCGGTTGTACCCGAGAATGATGTCTTATCAGGAAATGGTGTGGAATTATTCCCACTACGCGAAGCTTTTATGTAACTGTAAGCGTAGTTAAAACGCCCATTAATGCGACTGTTAGCTCGACGCTCGATACCAACCTCTATACCACGGCTGTCTGCATATCCACCGGAAGTACGGAGAGAATAATTAGCAAACCCCGCATTATATGCCTCGTCCTTATAGGGGCTAACGGCAAAGGTTATCGTGTTATAGTTCTCGATATCACGATAATAAGCCGTCACATCTGCTACGTATTCAGGACTAAAACTATACTGTAAGCCCATTTCATATGCTGTGGCAGTTGTTGGATCTGAGTTTACATCGTAAATCCTTGGATAAGACGGATTCGCGAAACTATCGTAATTGTCATACAATGTGGAAAAAGATGGAGGGGAATAAAACTTACCCCATGAATAGTGCATAGCCGCATTTTCGCTAATTGGATGCGAAATACCTAAACGCGGTTGCATGAACCACTTCGTATCCACGCTTCCATCGCGAACAGGACGCCTATACAAATGAGTTTCTCCTGTACTGTAGGTATACTCCACGTCTTCTGACGGTCTGAAGAAATCCTGGATTTGTTCTGCATCGACTGCTAAACCATCCATTCGGATGCCAGCATTGATAACAATACCCTCATACTCAATCTTATCCTGCAGATAGAAAGCAGTTTCCTTCGGTGCACGCTCGTACTGACTAATTTCAAACGGGAACGGCTTACTGTAACCAACAGTGACTTGAGTCCGTTGCATTAGTTGTGAAACATTGTGTGCACGATATAGAAAACCCATTTTTATTTGGTGATTAAAATTTAGTTGATGAGTTAGGTCCGTTTTTAACTGGACAACATCACGATTTACTTCCTCAAAGAAAAATCCTGGTTGCCCGAGCCTGTATTGATTTGCTCCGAACGGTAAATCGAAGTTCTTCGAATTACCCGGGTTCGTAGTAAAAAACGTGAAATTACCATTGGCATCAGCACCACTACCGTCGACACCAAGATACAATTCAGATTCTGCAGCGCTATCGATAAAGATGAAATCACCATCTTCACCTTTTTCAACCTTGCCATCCCCATCATCATCAGAATAACCAAAGGAGCTCGAACGCGTCACTCTCGACAACTTTACATCTAAAAACGTCTTAGCCGAGAACGAGTAGTTCGCACCTAAATAAGCCATTGTTCCCAACTTTTTGTTACCGATGGCACCCTCAGGATAATACGAATATTTTCCAGTAAAATTTCGATTTACCCAACCACCCAACTCACCACCATCATCAACCATAACGTTTCCAGTAATTTTAAGGTTATCATTAACTCGTTGGGTGAGTTTCAGAGAAGTACGCTGCGTCCGATTAACTGTATTTGGGAATAGTCCCTCATCATTGAGGTAACGGCTAGTCAAATAAAAACCTGTTCCCGTTCCGGGGAGCTGACCACCGAGCGATAGCTCTACCTCCTGTGAAGGATTATCTCCATATGTCACATTATTTGGATTGAAGGTGTAGTAGTTATCAGCCTTTGCTATGTCGGCAGCATCTTCAGAATCTCGAAGCGTTGCTTCTGACTGCTCATAGAGGTCAAAGTATGTCGTTTTATCCACAGTGCCGTCTTCAGCTGGGTCTGGGTTAACAAGACTTTCATAAACATCTGGACCTGCATTCTTGTAACCACCCATACCCGTTCGAACGAAAAGACGTCCTTCTAATTTCTCACCGCCTTCACGAGTTACGACATTAACAACACCTGCACTGGCAGCATCATACTCTGCGTTAAAAGTACCCGCTATGATATCCAAGGCTTGAACGCTACTTGCATTAATTCCAACGGCGCCAAATTCTCCACCAGAGCTTCGATTTACGTCAATATACGGATTCCAAGTGTTGCCACCTTCTCCAGCGCGGAAGTAGGTGTCAGATACATCAATACCATCAACCAAAACTTTGGCTTCAGACTTACGGCCCCCGCGAATGTAACCGCGAAAGACGCTTGGCGTCGTATTAATTAATTCCTGTAAGTCAGACACAGGCATGGTATTGTTCAACTCGGACTGACTAATCGTCGCACGACTTGTAGTGAGAGTCCGTTCAATCAACGGCGCTTCAGCCGTCACAACTACGGCCTCTCCTTCGATCGCCTGCGTTGATAAAGCAAAATCCACCGTCGAGGTCAAATCCAGTCTGACCTGAATATCAGTCTGCTTAAGAGACCTATGACCAATAAAACTAGCCTCGACCGAATACACCCCAGGCGGAACATTTAAAAGAAAATAACGTCCTTGATCGTCAGTAATGGCCCCAATTTTTTCGGATCCAACTAACGTCACAACATTCGCCCCAGGTAGTACTTGGCCCGAGTCATCTTTGACTACCCCCGCAATCTTACCGTTTCCGGCATGTACGGGTACGGCTATTAGGAGACAGGCTAATGCCAAAGGCACAGCCAACACCTTCCCCAAATTAATGCGCATGGTTTACCCTCCCTTGCATTTTTGAAGTAGTGTCACTAATTACCCAAAATGAAAAAAATGATTAGAAATCAATTCGTTAATTTAAAATACATTGTAATTGAATCCAAAGGCATAGTCAAACTTTTTTTAAGCGGCTGGAAAAACAGGTTTATCTCAATAGTTAGTGGTCGTGCCAAAGTTAGTGGTCGTGCCAAAGTTAGTGGTCGTGCCAAAGTTAGTGGTCGT
>NZPK01000153.1 GCA_002693325.1 Gemmatimonadota bacterium
CAAGGAATAGGTGCAGGTTTTATTCCCGAAAATCTCAATTTGAATATTATAGATGAGATATTCAGTCAAAAAGTCCTTTGCAAAATAACAACCCTCCTCTAATTACTAGAACTTAATTTTTGTCTTTAGTTGCAAAACTTACTAAGATTAATGCTAAAATAGAAAAAGTGATCGCAGGGAGGACTTCATCCATATTATTATAAATATTTGAAGGGATAATATCTCTAATAAATCCAGCCTCTTTCCATAATAATGTAACCACCGCCCCTGTAACTATAGATGATACTGCCCCGGCCTTGGTAGCACCTTTCCAAAATAATGCAGCAACTAGACTAGGCGTAATTGAAGCACCATAAATTGTATATGCATATAGTGCTCTTTCAAAAAATCCAGAAGAACGAGCAAAACCTAAAGAGACTATATATGCAATAATCCCTAGGATTAAAACTAAAACCTTCATATTTTTTGAATAAAGACATTATAGGCGTTTTCGTTCTGCACTCTCTCATTTTATGCTTGATCTATTACATACTGTGGGATCAACAAATCGAGGCGAAGCTGAAGATCGGTCTATGTTTGGCTCTAACTATTTCAAGCACACTTGTAGCCGCTCAATCACTTGAAACACGGAAGGAGTTAAATACTTTTCATGGACGATTAACGATCCTAATTCTTGTTTTTCAGGATGTTTTAGCGCTTCTCTTACTACTCTTTTTCAGCATAAGTGAAGTTAATCACAAAACGCTGTATTTATTTCTTATTCCTGTCTTTCTTCCTTTTATGAAATTAGTTTTGACAAGGATCTCAGGCAGTGATGAGCTTGTGCTTATAGCTGCTTTGGTTATAGCCCTTTTGTTAGGGATGACGGTATTTAAAACATTGGGTCTCACTGGTGAACTTGGCGCATTAGTAATGGGGGTTTTATTTTCTGGACACAAAACGGCTGAAAAATTGTCTAATAAAATTTGGAGTTTAAGAGAAGTTTTGCTTCTAGGTTTTTTTATTTCTCTTGGAATGGAAATAAATTTTGATCCGGGGATAATCAAATCTTGTTTGCTGTTGTTGGGTTTACTTTTCATCAAGGCCATCGTTTTATTTTTCTTATTGTTGGTTTTCAAACTTCGAGCTTACACGTCGTTTCTGATTGCGGTTTCATTAAGTACATTTTCAGAATTTACATTGATCATTGTTACGACTTGGCACGATGTGGGATGGATAAATGAAGATACGTTTTCGCTGATAGTTATAGCTGTTTGCTTAAGCTTTATAATAGGTGCAATTCTAAATAAATTTGCACATCAAATATTTATTCCGCTGGAAGAATTTTTAAAAAAATTTGAAAGGAAAACTTATCATCCTGATGAGGAGCCGCATACATGTGGTGAAGCCACTATAATGATTTTAGGAATGGGACGTGTTGGTGCCGCTATATTTGAAAATTTATCAAATAAAAAATTTAAAGTTGTGGGATTTGATGCTGATATGGATCTAGTTATTCAGCATAGAAAAATTGGAAAGCGAGTGACCTTTGCAGATGCGGAGGATCCGAGTTTTTGGTCGCAGTTAAGGTTTGGAAAATTGGAGGCCATAATATTGGCGTTGCCCGAATTTTCGGGCCAAAATTGGTGCACGCTTCAAGCTAGGAAAAACGGTTTTTCTGGAAAAATAATTATCCCCGCGCGGTCTCAGGGCGACCCAAGTGTTCTCAAAGCATCCGGAGCAGATAACATTTATGATACTTATCAGTCCGCAGGGTTGGGAATAACAGAGATGCTCGCGAACGATAAAAAAGTTGATACTGCAGATTAGTAAAAAACTTATAATGAACTTATTGTTTTATTAAACAGAGTAAAATTCTTAATTAAGTACTATGCCCCTTTTATTTCCTGACATTTTTTTTAATTTTGCTAATAAAAAATGTAGTAATTGTATTCCTCCTTAAACGCAGAGCCGAGTATTCGAATGAACCTTACACTTATTTACTTCAATTTGCCTGTCTGGAGGGCTGAGGTCCCAAAAATTTCTCTATTTATAGGCGATATACCTTTTGACAATCGCATTATCTCATTCGAGGAGTTTCACAGGGTTAGAGCAACAGGGCGTTTAGATGATGGTACTTTCATACCTTTTAATCAGCTTCCGTGCCTCGTTGCCAATGGTAATTCAATTGCACAGACAGGGGCTATTGCAAGGTTTTGTGGCAAGTTATCTGGTTTATACCCCATCAATGACATATTTACCGCGGCGGCAATCGATCAATTTATAGATCTCGCAACTGATATAACTGAACTACTTTTTTCGATGGGGCGTGATGTTAGCGATGATATAAAAAAGTTAAAGCGCGAGCAGTTAATTGCGGGTGAGTTAGGCAAAAAACTTAATATGTTGGAGTTGAATATTTGCTCAGATGGGATGTGGACAATAGCAAATCAATTTAGTATTGCGGATATAGCGATATGGCGTCTAATGGGATGGTTATCTTCAGGTTCTCTGGAAGGCATACCGAAAAACATTCTTAAAGGTTTTCCAAAAATCAATCGAGTTTGCTTAAATGTGGAGTCTAAGGAAAAAGTGAAAGAATGGATAAATTTAACATATCCCAAAGATTATGTGAGGGGTAATTTCGTTGAAAATTAGTTTTCAAAATTATTTTGCGCTTAGGCCATAACCATAATATCTGGCCGGGACTCTCCTTAGGTGGTGTGAAAAAAATTGGAATAAAATAGTTGTGCGTTTTTGGGTTCACCGTAGAGCCGACTTAACTGCATGCAAGGCCAAGCGAAACACTTAAATGATTAATCACAGTCGATCCTTTGGCGATAGGGCACGGTCTGGACCAGAAGTAAGCTTATCCGACTACTCTGGGCGTGCNCTTCGCTTAGACGATTGTGAACTCAAAATCCTCATCCATGTATAGCGGTGGGCACCTCNATANTTCGAAATATTCCTCCCTGTTTATTTTGTGCTCGCCCACCGTTTATACCGAACACCAGCCCAGTACTTCTTAGGGTCGATAGAAGCGGCAAATGCGATATACTCTTGTACTTGTCGGTTTGCGTCTTCAGCTTCGCCCTCGTGCCTTTTATACGCTTCTAACGCGGCCATAAATGCGGGTATGTGGAGTTCGCCATTCTGTCGGACCTTTTGGTAGGCTCCCACCGTGTCCTTGAAACATTGTGAATGTATGTCGTCGTATCCAACCATGTCTTTCCTCTCTAAGCGAACTTTCTTTATAGTCGCATTATCGATGCGAAATCTATGGAGGAAAATATGAACAAACTAAATTGGCCAACAGTCACTCTGATAATTACAATTATTTTTGCCGGCGGTTTTGCGATATACGCTGATTTAACTGATATGTGGAATAAGCCCAAGCCCGCTCTAGGCTCTGGGAACACTATAGTTTCGGTTGCTCTTGAAACTGAAAACGTATGGCAACTGAAAAATGGGAAGGTAAGAATTTGCGTTGGCGTTAATGTTTCCCAGAAGCCAATTTGTTCCCCGTGGTCTGACTAACTTTCCGTATGTCTTCATAGCCGTTGGTGGCTGTATAAAGGCTATTGCCTTTTCTGTGGAGGGTATAGGGGGGTCGAGACTTCGCTTTTGCCTCAGCCTTTATCGAATTGAAACGTTTTATATATATGATTGACCTTCAGTGTGGTCGTCTTAACTACAATTGTGGTGGGAGCGCGCTTGGATCAATTGAGTTGGTCTGGGGAGGAAACAACTCTTTTGGACGCGCTCTCCTGCCCAACACATTCAGTTGGAGTATTAAAACCATGCCAGAGATACCTAACTTCCCCAAGTGGATTGGCTGGTACTATTTAGTCGGCTATGCCTTTATCATATCGGTAGTTGCGGCCATCACATATCTCTAGCGGCATTATCCTCTAGAGTTCAAGTCTGCTATCCTAGCTCCATAACAAGCAAAGGATAAGCAGATGAAGAACCTCAGTACACCACAAGCCATCTTATGCGGTTTCGCTCTTATAGCGTTGGCTATCGCCTCGATACCTTATTCATCGAGTATCGTCTCGCCAGCACGTGCGACTGGTCATACAGTTCAGAAGGTTACCATATGCGACAAAACCGGTGCAAACTGCGCTACGGTCTTTTTAAGGATGGGTAAGTATGGGGGCAGATATAACCTTCTTTCTGTACAAGCTGAAACTCCTCCATAAAGGTCAATCGAATAGCGCACAGGACACGCCTAGGTAATAGGTGTAACCAACCACCCGAAAATTACGGAACTTGCAATCAGGGTGCTGCAAGTAACCAGCCTGCTTGTCATGTATTGGTATTAAGGATTACAGTTTTCGTATGAAATCTGAGCATATATACATTTTGATCAACATGATTAATATATTAATTCAAGCGTTTTACCAAAGAAACGAAGAGTAGGGGGGATGCGAGGACTTATCAGCCTTGCGGTAATCTTCTTAGTGGCTCTATCGGCTCAAGCAAGTGCCAAGACGTACCTCATATGCACAGTAACCGTTTGTGGAGTGCAGCCTGGTACGCATCAGACAGATGAGAAATATAATCAATAACTTAGCAAAATTTGCAACTTTTGAGTGACAATAATACAATCAACTAGGGAACGTTCATTGTCTCGGCGAAAAAGTAGTAGTGGAAAAATGTTCCAGGATTTTCCACATTGAGTTCATTGTTGACTAAAAATTAAATTTCCAGAGCGGATCGTATCTTTGCTTTGTTGATTGTAGACTTAGCTTCCTCGAAGACTATTTGACCTCTTTTCATTACATAAAAATAATCGGCCATTTTAAAAGCAAATTCAAAAAATTGTTCGACAAGCAAGATAGCCATACTGTTTTGCGCCTTCAAGTGTTGGATTACTTCTCCAATGTGACTAATGATATTGGGTTGTATGCCTTCTGTCGGCTCATCAAGAAGAAGTAAGCGCGGCTTGATAATAAGAGCTCTAGCTATTGCAAGTTGCTGCTGCTGTCCGCCTGAAAGGTCACCCCCACGTCTATTTTCCATCGTTTTAAGTACAGGAAATAAATTATAGATTTCCTCCGGTATTAATCGGTCCTCTTTTTTTAAACAAGCGTAACCCGTTTCTAGATTTTCTCGAACCGTTAACAGAGGAAATATCATTCTTCCTTGAGGAACATAGCCCACGCCCATGCTAGCTAATCTTTCTGCCTTAAAGTTTGTGACGTTTTGTTCATTCAGTTGATACGTCCCAGACGTGCTTTTATGTGTTCCCGACAGCAGTCTTAACAAGGAGGTTTTACCTACACCATTGGAACCCATTAGACAGCTTATCTGGCCTTCAAAAGAGCTAATTGAAACGCCATGTAGGATTTTTGATGATCCATAATGCAAACTCAAATTTTCCGCTTTAAGCATTTTATCTCCCCAAGTAAACATCAATGACACTTTGGTGTTGCATTACAAAATCAAAGTTTCCTTCTGCAAGAACTCTTCCTTCGTGTAACACCGTTATTCGGCATTCTAATTGGCGTATGAACTCCATATCGTGTTCGACTACCAAGATTGCTCTTTTATTGGCTAAGTTTTTTAAAAGCTTTACAGTTTGTTTGCGTTCGATTGAGGTCATACCAGCCGCAGGTTCATCTATGAGTAGCAGCTTAGGGTCCTGCGCCAAAAGCATACCAATCTCAAGCCATTGCTTTTGTCCGTGGCTTAATTCTGATGCTGCTGTTGTCAGTTTTCTCTCTAGATTTACTTGAGTTGAGAGCTTTGCAATAATTTCGTTGTCTTCAAAATTTTTTTTATAGAATAGAACAGAGAACGGATTTCGTGGATTAGCCAAGGCCATTAGAAGATTTTCGTAAACAGTTTGGCTTTCTAGTACGGTAGGTTTTTGAAACTTTCTCCCAATACCTAACTGAGCAATTTTGGACTCAGGTTTTTTTATAAGAGATGCGGATTTTTCTCCCCATCTAATGGTACCTGAGTCTGGTTGCGTTTTTCCTGTTATTAGATCCATAAAGGTTGTTTTTCCCGCCCCATTAGGACCAATGATGGCCCTAAGTTCTTTTTCGCCGATTTCAAAGCTCAGCCCATTTATAGCTTTGAAGCCATCGAATGTTACAGATAAGTTATCGACGTAAAGAAGTCGGCTCATTAGTCATTGTTCCTTTTTGCCAACAAATCGAAAACTCCCCCTATGCCTTTGGGCGCATATATTGTCACTAAAACAAAACTTAAACCGAGAAGAACCAACCACCAATCTGTCCATATTAATGTTCCAAAACCCAGTGCTATATCGGGGGCTTGGCCTCCAGTAAAATAACTAGACATAAGTGAGACGAAAGCTGCACCTATTACTGCTCCATAGAGTCTTCCGCGACCACCAATTGCGACCCATACTGCGAGATATATCGATGCTATCGGAGCAAGCTCAGCTGGGTTAATTATTCCCGCCTGCGGATAGTACATAGCTCCTGCAATACCAGAGATAATTGCCGTGNATACAAAAATAAANAGTTTANAACCTTCNACATTATATCCAAGGAAACGCACGCGCTCTTCGTTNTCTCTTATGCCCTTNATTATGTTCCCTAGCTTGCTGGAAACTATGAGATNGGAAAGACANTAAATTATTCCAAGNATAAACGCGCTAGCTATAAAAAAATACANAGATACCAATGATTGCTNTNCATCTTCGAGNCCAGGAATATTTTGTAANCCCGACANGCCGTTATTGCCCCTCAACCCACTATCATTTTGAAANAAATATAGCGCGAGAGCTAAGGTCATGGCTTGTGTCAGTATAGATAGATAAACACCATCTACCCTTGACCGAAATGCAAGCCAGCCGAAAATAAGGGCGAGTGCGCCAGGAATTAAAATCACGAATGCAAGCTGTGCCGGGAGTATATCAGCGAAAGCCCAGATATTGGGAATTTCCGCACCTCCGACCACTCCAAAAATTTGAGTTCCTACAGCACTTTTAATCTCTTCCTCTGTCAACGGAAGTGCCAAGTTCTTAGCTGCGGCTACCACAACTAGTTTTGTTCTAGCAAACATCAGCCACATGCCAATCATATATCCACCTAAAGCAAAAAAAGCGAAGTGTCCCAATGATAGAATACCGCAATAACCCCATACCAGGTCCATCGCGATAGCAACCATGCAAAGGCAAAGTGTTTTTCCGAGTGTCTTAACAAAACTAGTTCCAAGCCATCCCAAGCCGAACCCTTCGGCTAAAATGACAACCGCAAAGGTAAAAAGAGTGAGAAAACCCAGAAAGAAAAATACATGACGATTGTTAGAAAAATACTTGGTTAAAATTGTCTCTCTCAAAACTCAAACCTCCGCCGCTCGTCCTTTAAGAGCTATGATCCCTTTTGGTCGAAATTGTATAAATAGTATTATAAATACCACCATGTAAGTTTGTGCAGCGAGGGTATTAGAGGGGTTGAACCATTCGATCCCCTTTTGAAGCAAGCCGATCATTGTTGCACCTGCAAGAGTTCCCCATATGTTACCAACCCCACCAACAACGACGGTCATGAAACTTTGAACGATATAGTCGGATCCCAATTCAGAAGTAACTTTTGAAAAAAGCCCAATCGCTATTCCAGCTATACCGGCGATGCCAGATCCAAAACCAAAGGTTAACATATTTATGCGTTCAGGATTGATGCCCATGCTAGCAGCCATAGTAGGGTTTTGTGTGACCGCCCTTGTTTCTAATCCAAAGCGTGTTTTAGTCATGACAAAGAGTATTAGGCCAAAAAATACTAGCCCTAAGGCGAAAATTGCTATTCTTATGTTACTTATCGCCAGGACATCATTTATGACGAGAGCGCCGTCAAGCCATTCGGGAGACGTAAGAGGTCTTGCTTGAGTGCCGAAGATGTTCTTAGCGATTTGTTGAAGCGCAATACTAATTCCAAACGTAGCGAGTAAAGTTTCTAACGGCCGCTTGTACAGATGCCGTATTACCGCCCGCTCCAATATTATCCCCGCTAGAAAAGTAACTAGGAAGGCGGCAGGTATCGCTATTAAGATCGATATTGTGTAATTGGGCACAAAAAGCTGAATGACGTAACCTGTATATGCACCGATCATGATGAATTCGCCATGGGCCATATTGATTACCTTCATAACACCAAAAGTAATGGCAAGGCCGATGGCTGCTAGAAAATAAATCGAAACGAGGCTTATGCCGTCAAGGAGTAGATCTAGAAACTGATAAAAAGCTACTTTTCTATTTATGTTGGTTAACACTTTTATTGCGGTTTGAACGACTTCTTTTGATGAGTGATTGTATCGNGCGAAAAAAACATATTTCTCGNTGATTGCCGACATTTGTTCTTCATCCACCCTAGCGGGAAGACCTTTATTTTTGACAAGCCAATCGTAGACGGCATCTCGTGAAGCTTCATTGTTTAATGATGATAAACGAACACCTGCTACAATGCCGTTCTTTGCGAAGCTGATAATTTTAGCGTCACGAATTTTGGATGAGACAGGGTTAGGTGCTAAATTTTTTTTAACAAGAATAGAATATGCGGTTAGGGTATTTAATTCTGGGGTTCTTTGCCAAAATGTATTAGTTTTCTGCACACTACCATCCCAGTTTCTTATTGATTGATTTGGAATGATTACTCTGGCTAGATTCACATTCGTCGGTAGAGTTTCCGCAACGTCTATAGTTTCTGACAGAAGAGGATTCAAGGCTGCTCTAGTGCCGATAGATAGATCTTCATATAGTGACTGAATAGCAGCCTTTACTTCGTTGTCATCATTACTAAAAGCGATGGTGGCGTATGCAAAAACTTTTGTAAGGCGTTTCTTCAAAATATTGTTTGATTCTTTTTTCAATGCGTCTCGAAGCGGAGCAATGTGNGANCGTTCGACTTTNCGTTCNACTGTTTCGATTCCTTCACGNCGCTCATCAAGTGAACCGCTTAATAATTGAAGCGGTACAAGGCTGCTTGCAATNNTGGCGCGCACGCCGCTGTTTGGTTTTAATTGTTTNAAATCCCTAGCTGGGTTTACNCTTAATTNTTTGTTTGTGGCTATACTAAAAATCGTCACCATTTTTTTACCGTTTTTNNCGGNTGGAGCNCCAACNACGAATTTCCCNGTNGATTTNACCANGAAGATTTTTTTTGCTTTCCAATNTTTCAAGAAGCGNGTGGCAACNGGACCTCCNAATNCTNTTATTTTTGNNAAGACGGGCTCTACNGTNTTTGAAGAGCTTTTCTTAATAAGTGCGGAGTTTTTCTCGAGTAAATCTTCAAATCGCGTNGACGCNATNCCTGTNTCAGAAAAAANAAATATTGCNATGAAAGATACAAGGAAAGTNANAACAAACNTCTNGCTTANCATTACTGGGGACCAGAATNTGTCTGNTCCCCAGCTGTTTAAGTCTATAAATTTGATTGTTNTTCTANTTGAAATTAATAAATNGANTTTATTTGCACGCATGTTTTAGTTTCTTTGTTGTACATGCCGCANCCCAAATTCTTCCAATCCGAGACTAATACTTTAGATTCTGGTAGAAAATCAGTCCAAGCGTCGCCTGGTACTTCTTTCGTTTGACTAATTATATCGAATTGTCCATCGGCTTGAATTTCACCAATGAGAACTGGTTTAGCAAGATGATGATTAGGTAACATTACTGCTGTACCGCCTGTTAAGTTCGGGAAAGTTTGTCCGTACATAGCATTGCGTACCTTGTCCACGTCGACTGTTTTAGCTTTTTTAACAGCCTGCACCCACATGTTGAAGCCAATATAATGTGCTTCCATTGGGTCATTGGTTACTCGCTTGGCTCCCATTTTCTTTTTCCAGGCTTTGATAAAAGAGCTGTTCGCGTCTGTTTCAGCCGATTGAAAGTAATTCCATGCAGCGAGGTGGCCCACCAAATTTGTTGTNTCTAGCCCAGACAANTCTTCCTCTCCAACTGAGAAGGCNACGACTGGTATGTCGTCTGCGGATATGCCGGCTGCCGCTAATTCCTTATAAAACCCAATATTCGCGTCNCCATTAATNGTTGATATAACNCCNACCTTTTTGCCGTCNGCTCCTAACGCTACGACATCGGCAACAATNTTAGACCAATCTGAATGGCCGAAAGGCGTATAATTGACAAAAATATCTGACTCGGGAATACCTTTGTCTGTAAGATATTGCTTCANTATTTTATTTGTCGTTCTTGGATAAACATAATCGGTCCCCAATAGTGCAAACTTTTGGACTCCCAGCTCGTCTAAGTAGTAATCTGTTGCCGGAATCGCCTGTTGGTTGGGCGCGGCTCCAGTGTAAAAAACATTCTTCGANCTTTCTTCTCCCTCATATTGAACNGGATAAAAAAGAAGTCCATTTAGTTCCTCAATGACCGGAAGCACAGATTTCCGGGATACTGAAGTCCAATTACCAAAAATGACGTCAACTTTGTGAACTGTCAAAAGCTCCCGAGCCTTTTCCGCAAATAAAGGCCAGTCAGATGCAGGATCAACTACGACAGGAACCAGTTTCTCACCAAGTAATCCACCTTTCGCGTTCTGCTGATCGATAAGCATTAACATAGTGTCTTTGAGTGTTGTTTCAGAAATAGCCATGGTTCCGGACAACGAGTGTAAAATGCCAACCTTTATGTCTGCTATTGCTTGACCTGCAAAAGTTATTAGAGCAATTGAGGCCATTAGTAGTCTGTTCATTACCTTATTTTCCTTTCCTCGTTTTCGCATAATACCTAAAAAAGGCTTTTATAATTCGATGTGCGCGCTTCAGTANCTTTGCAAGATNGAATGGAAAGAAATACTGTTATTTAGGATGGCTTGCGCTGCAAGGACTGCACCACCAACATTATTATTGTTTATTTTCAACATTTTTTTTCCGCAAAATAGTAACAAAAAGTTACGTCACCCTGCNATTACTGGTTGTAGAGGGTNNGATATTGGCAGGTTAGCGANGGTTAATCNTCCTTACTTAAACCTGCAAACCAATCAGACAGGGCGACATCATAATAGCTGCCTTTTGGGGGAGGAGGGCCTTGACCTACTAGGCAGTAGTAAAGGTCTAAGCCGCTATAGTCGTCTGGTTGTAGCTCACTCTCAAGCTTCTCAATGCGCCGTTTAAGGTTCTTCACTCACGCTGCTCCAGCGCTTCAATCCTCTCAACCAGCTCTGCAGTCTCAATACTCTTACGCCACGTCTCTACAACTCCCGATATAGATTGGGCCTCAGTTGGCGTTAAATCGCCCTCAGAAACGGCTTTAAGGACTGCATGTACGGCTTTAGGCGTGTCGGCAGGCTTATCAATGTCAGGTAGAGGAAAGCTTGTGGGGCTGTCTTTACGTGGAGGCGCTATCCGCTCCAAACACAAGCGTAGAGCGGTTGTATCGCCTTTCATGGCAAGTTCTATAGCCTTTCTGGTTAAACCTTCTGCCTCACCGTCTAACAGGCTCTCAACTGCCACTGTTACCCTATTTCTGGCACCTTTGGGTCGGCCAGCATTACCTTTAGCAAACGGTCTTCCGCGCGTAACAGAAGCGTTATTTCCTGTCATATCACTCTCCTGTATAAAGTGTCCCACTGTCCCATTCCCTTAGGGTGTGGGACGATGGGACAGCTAACACTATACATTAAAACGCTGTGCTTTACTCTTTGAAATACCTGTACTTTTTTCAATTTCACGAAAACTTGCACCCTCATTCCTTAGTTGCCTAACTTGCTCCTCGTCAGCATTGATAATCGGACCGTGAGACCAGTTAGCAATATCATTTTCAATCACACAATTTGCCTCGAAACTCTCAACGTCATGGCCTAACAGTTGGCGTGCTTTTCTGAAGTGAACCTCGAACCGTAGTCCTTCTGAGGCGACATACCCCTCAGGATGCTTTAGTTCAATAACGGTATCCATAACGTCAAGGCGCTTGGTTGTACCTCGCTGGTTGCCCGAATGTCCTGCATGATGGACGACAAGGACACTTTTTCCGTTGCGACGGAGGCTGATTAACCAATCTTGTATCCCCTGATAGCTGTCCGCTTCATTCTCATGGCCAGAACGGAAGAGGGTGGATAGATTATCCAAAATAATTAAGTCAACGCCGTCGATGCAGCTTTCTAGCCATTTTTGGCCATCAACCGTTGCTAAGTCTGGTATCCCATCGTCACGTAAGCCGTCACTCAAAATTTGAAGGTTGTTGGTACTACTGTTTAATTCTTTCAATAAGGTAAGGCGTCTTTGCAAATCATTTGGTGCCATTTCTCCATCTACCAGAAGCACCCTGCGTGGTTTATCTGCATTAAAACGAAGGAATTTAGCTCCATTTGCGACTGCAACTGCAACGCCCAATACAAACCACGTCTTTCCAAAGCCTGCTTTAGCATAAACCATAGAGAGGCCCCGCTCTGGCAACCAAGGATTTAATAGGTTGGCCCGCTCAGGAAAATCCATGTTTAAAAAATCAGATATAGAAATAGGCTGAGGAGGGGCTATCGAGGTGGGAAGTTCGTCAAGCTTGAACAGTTTCTGTTTAGCTGTTCCACTATCTTGGGTGGGCGATTTAAACCTCATATAGGCGCCCTCACCATTACTTCAGCTAATTTTGGCCTATGTGGTTTAAGGTCCTTATCTATAGCAGAAGCTTCGTCTTTGTTAGCAACAAGGTACAACCCTCTGTTATCATTTGCTAACTTGCTATTTGCCGTATTCGTAAGAGGGCATATCCCGAAGCCTCCTTGCTGTATCCAACGCATTGGACTTTTTACGATTAGAACTTCCCGATCTAGAGGTGGGTAGAGGTAATTATGTAAACCTAAAAAGTCTGCGGACCCGTAAAGTGTGGCTACTTTATCTCGTTTGGCGTCAACCGCTCCAATATCAATCAGTTCA
>NZPK01000087.1 GCA_002693325.1 Gemmatimonadota bacterium
CAGGGGTATCGTTATAACGAAAACGGTTTTGTAAAGTCCATTAAACGCTCTGATTATTCAGCGATATCTCTATTTATTTTAGCTGGAATCGACCCTAACCGTAGCAGTGGCGGCTACTCACCATTAGAGTATGCCGCTTCAGATTCTACGACACTTTCTCTATTACTCCATGCAGGAGCAACCCCTAATGCTACGGGTGGTGTTACAACTCCTTTAATTGAGGCAATAAAAAATGGGTCTATCAAAGAAGTAAAGCTGTTGATTAAAAGTGGAGCTAACATCAACGGACGTGACGCTATCGGTAGCACTCCTCTGATCGCCGCAAGCAAGGTTGGATCAAAAGATATCGTTGATTTACTACTTGAAAATAGCGCCTTAGTAAACATTACCTCCAACTTAGGCACTACTGCCTTATCTGTCGCGAAGAGCTCAAGCCATTCAGCAATAGCTAAAAAACTCTTAAAATATGGTGCCCAATCAAACTCCAAACCAGATCTGCAATCTTTGAGTGAACCGAAAAAACTTGATAACCGTTCACCTGAAGAATTTATAGCTGAATTTAAGACCAACAAAGGTAACTTTCATGTCAAGGTACTCCGTGAATGGGCACCACGAGCCGCGGATCGTTTCTATAACCTAATGAGTAACGGTTTCTATAACACTCTTTACTTCTTCCGCGTTATTCCAGACCGCTTAATTCAATTTGGTTTGCATAATCAACCCGCGATTTCATCAAAGTGGGAAACAGCAACTATTGAAGACGACGAGTATTTCCATCTCAAGAATCAAAGGGGAACTATAGCGTTTGCTTCTACCGATAAGCCTAACAGCAGATCGACTCAAATATTTATAAACCTAAGCGAAAACTCCGACTTAGACGTCGCCAATTACGTTCCGTTCGCTCAAGTAACCCATGGAATGGAAGTTTTAGATAAAATTTATTCGGGATATGGCGAAATACCAGAACAGAAGCGCATTTTCTTAGAAGGTAAGCAGTATCTGGAAAATAATTTCCCCCTTCTAGATTACATACATAACGCGCAAATTTTAGAGTAATTATTGCCCAAATCAGAAATATCATTTAAGTTCTACATCAGTTTGGAAGTCGTATGTGTACGATAATTTACTAATTTAGGAGTATTAGATAGTATGTATAATTCAATGTTCGATCGAGACGTTGCCCTTCGCTTAGAGCAAGAAAGAAATTCTTTTGTTAGTTGTCGGACACTATCGATGCGAGCACGTGACATTAATTCAAATCGAAAATCAAGAGAAATGGATCCGGAATCTATACCTTCCGAACCAAACCCGTCTGCCGGGGCAATGATAGATCTGGCAGAAACAAAAATAAGCCTCTCTGCCGAATAATCATATCAGCAGAAAAATTTTAATCTATTTCTTTCGGTTCTTCCAATATATCTTCCGAGTGATCTTCGATATATTCTGAAATCAATTTACTTGTTGCACTGTTGATTTGAGAAAATTTCCAACCTGTTTGATATTTTTTCTCGGTATCCGCACTCCAACGTAGTTCGACTTGTACACGGGGTAAGTTTGTACGCATACCCGGTAACCGCAATCGTACCCAAGCTCTATCCCGGTCACTAATTAAACTGCGGATGTGCTGATCATCCCCACCTTCAAGACGCATACCTTGAGTACTCACATCCACTGCAGTCAAACCAGTATAATGTGTTGGATCACTTTCTGGCACCTCTATATCTACAAGGCAATTTAGGGCCACTCGAGGAGCTTGACGCCTCCTCAAAGAAAACCAGTCACTCCAATCACCGAGCATAATACACCTAACATTCTCTAAAATTGTATACCGATTAACATTTATAATTCGCGAACAGTCGAAACTCTAATATATTAGCAGTTGTCAAGTTAACAAATGTTTTGTTAAAAAGCTTTTCTTATGGAACTGGCCAAATTCTAATGCTAACAAATACCTTATGTCCCCGGCGTCGTCTGGGCAAAACAGAACTATCCATCCCCGTAATACCTTTTGGTACACAGGGGTTCGGAGACAACTTTGGAACCGTTACCATTGACGCATCGATGGAACTGATAAGACGGGCGGTCGATTTAGGAGTAAACCACTTCGACTGTGCAAGATGTTACGGTAACTCAATATACAAACTGTCTGAAGCATTAAAAAATAGGGTTATCGAACGCCAAGAAATAATTATCAGCGGTCGAATATGTCATCATAGTGCCGCCCACTGGGGTTTCTATGGGGATGGCGAACCAGATTATTCGGCAACAAATGCTATAGCTGATACACGCAACCAACTTGACCTTTTAGGTATAGAAAAATTTGATATTTTGCTGCTCCATGATCCAAAAGACGTCGAGCCTACCCTTGCAAATGGCGGCTCCTTAGAAGGTTTAGAACAAGCAAGACACCTGGGCCTAGTGGACTTTATCGGCTACGGAATGCAGCCTCACGGTTCCCATTGTAAAGCCATTGAGTCAGGTCGGATAGACGCTCTGCTTTGTTTTAGCGACTACAACCTGCTAAGGCAGTCGGCCGCAGACAAAATATTACCTGCCGCAAAGCTTCTTGATTTAGGTGTAATGAATGGATGGTCTATCATGCGTGGATGGCTAACTGGAACACCTGTGGCCAATTTTATTCCCCAAAAAAATTGGGGCATGGATCAACGACGAGCAGAAAAGATGCGACTATGGTGTATGGAGAATAATATCGACCTTCTCAATTTAGCCATACAGTTTTGCCTAAGAGAACATAGAATTCATGGAAATCCTATTGGCAGTCTGAATATTGAGCAACTCGAGCGAAACGTCGCAGCTGCATGCACAACTATTTCAGATGAAACATTTAAACGTTTTTTTTCGGCAGATTTATAGTACGAATATTTGTATTCAATCTTTTTTTTGGAGGCTTTTTGTGATGAACATATTAATGCTTAGACATTCTGCAGGATTTGAACATAGCTATTTGCCCGACGCCGAAGTCGCATTCAAGCAAATTGGTAAGGAGCAAAAATGGAACGTTGAGACAACACACGATGTCAAGCGTCTGACAAGTGAAAAACTCTCAACGCTAGACCTTATCGTTTTCGCGACTACTGGCAATCTACCTCTTACAAATGATCAACGAGAAGCTGTTATAGGTTTCGTTAGGAATGGAAAAGGATTTATGGGCGTACATAATGCAACGGATACAGGCTACGACTGGCCTGAATACGGTGAAATGCTTGGCGGCTATTTCAACGGCCATCCTTGGCATCAGGAAGTTCGCGTTATAGTAGAGGATAGGGATCACCCGGCGACCTGTATGTTAAAAGAAAAATTCTGCGTAACTGATGAAATTTACACTTTTAAATGTTGGGAAAGAGATAATACACACGTACTAATGCGCATTGACAACGATAGTGTAGACTTAAAAAAAGGCAATCGTGAAGATAACGACTATGCACTTGCCTGGTGTCATGAATATGGTAAGGGGCGTGTTATGTACACAGGACTCGGTCATCCGGACCAATTATGGCACGAGAATTGGTTTCAAAAACATATTCTTGGAGGAATGTCATGGGCATTACGTTTGTCTCATTAACTCTGAGGTAAACTACAAAATCAAAGTTTTACTTATATGTCTCACGGAGATGTTGTATTGTTATTGCATCCTGCAGTTGTTTTTTAGACAAAAGAGAGGTTTTAGACCTGAATGTCAGTTTGCGTAACTCGCCCGGCAAAATCGTGAAACAATTATCATCGAACTCGCCCTTAATGCCCGTGGCATTAAGGGTTACGAAGAAAGCAGGATAATCCGTAAACACCGTCACGCAAAAATTTTTTGACTCCGTTCTATCAACTTCATACCTAACATTAGCTTTACGTAGCTCACATGATTTCCATGTCGAAAACACATGTTCAGTCCGATACAAACCATCTTCACTATACATATCCAAAAGCAAAAATACAGCTGAAGAATCGAGTGTAAGCTCCTCTTTTTTATAATCCTTTACGCAAACCGAAGACCCAGGTCCAATTTCATGAGGAAATAATGATTCTTTTACTTTTTCACCCGAAAAAGTGAAAATTCTCAAATTTACCTCAACTTTAATAGGGTTCTGTTTGTCATTTGTAATCCAGATCTGTAACGACTCCTCTTCCTCTTGAAAAACGGACACAACTATCGGGGCATAAAATCTTTTGGCCATGTAGTGTAGTAATTTCCATTTGCCACCATACTCCAAAGACGACCAAGAACATACAGGCCATAAATCATTCAATTGCCAGTAGAGCGTACCCATACAAATCGGCATCAAATGTCTCCAGTATTCAACGGCTGTTTTAATCGCGAGACCTTGTTGGACTTGACTCAAATAAACAAAATTGGCAAACCCATCCGGCATCCGGAAATAGCGAGTAAACATTTCAGTAATTTTTGAATTTCCACCAATATTCCGCTGATGATGCTCCATAATCGGTGCGGTAACATTGAACTGATCTTCGGAAGCATAAGTACTGATGGTTTCGAGAGACGGGAAAGACTGATATCCAAATTCAGAACAAAATCGTGGTTGTACTTTATAGTAATGATCAAATGATTTTCCTGAGTGCCACACTTCCCAATAATGCATGTCACCGCGAGAATCATCATGCCAGTTGTCTGAATAATCACCCCTGCCTCCACTGGGCGAGGATGGCCAGTAGGAACGAGATGGATCACAAATATCCACAACCTTCCCTATGACTCCTTCTGTTAGTCTGTCGTAATCTACCAGATAACGATCTCGGTTTTCACGCGAAACATCAAACCAATTTAACGCACCTAGATTTTCATTATTTCCGCACCACAAAGCAATACAAGCATGATCTCGAAGACGTTTTACCTGATAGGAAACTTCCTTTTCTACACTTTTCAAAAATTCATCTGTCGCCGGATATGCCGAACACGAAAACATAAAATCCTGCCAAACGAGAAGTCCTTTTTCATCACACAATTCATAAAAATCGTCCGATTCATACTGGCCTCCACCCCAAACTCGCAACATGTTCATATTTGCTTGAACAGCACTGTTCAACAAATCTTCAATCATTGATTTCGTCTGTCTCAAAGGCATCGCATCGCACGGAATCCAATTTGCACCCTTTGCAAAGACATCAACTCCGTTAACACAGAACTTAAACCCAAGTCCTTTTTCATCTTCTTGCGTTACCAACTGTAAATCGCGAAAACCTATCTTTTTTTTCAATTTTTGGCCTGAAATAATAACTTCAAGAGTGTATAATGATTGCTCTCCATAACCGTTAGGCCACCAAATCTGTGGATCTTCAACATAAATTTTTTCACAGATTGTATTATGGCCCTTATTCAGGCTACAAATTCTGGCGATTTGGCGATCGTCTATTAAAATGACTAACTCTTTTTCACATTGCTCTGCTGAGTAAATCTCAACGGTCACTTCCAAAAGACATCGACCGGCTTCGTGAAATTGACGCGTATAAACGTGTTCAATACGAACCGGTGTAGCCGCATTCAAAAATATTTTGCCATAAAGACCGGCAACCATTAGACAACAGCCCCAATCCCATCCAGCGTGGCATTGAACTTTTCGTACCAAATTTCTATTCGGAGATTGTACAGGATATTCGCAACCTGGAATCTCATATGGGAGTTCTAATGCTCTGCGGGCTGCTTCTTCCTCGGCTGATTTAATTCTAACAACAAGCTTATTTTCGCCGACGCATAAAAAAGGCTTCACTTCCCAACGGCGACGAACAAACATGTTATCGCTATTGCCAATGACATGGCCATTAATTAGTACCTCTGCAATCGTATCTATACTATCAAAATTGATACAAACTGACGGGGATTCAATAAATGCCTTTTCTAAATGAAAAACCCGAGAAAAGGTCCAATCTTCCCTATTTAAATACTGTATATCTAGCTCATTTTTGCCCCAATAAGGATCTTTGATTTTCCCCGCCTGCAACAACGCGCTATGAACATCTCCCGGTATTTGAACGTCGGCGCAATATCCTGAACCCTCTACAGTCCACATACCGGCAAGGTCTAATTCCATCTGTTCCAAAAAACGTCTCCTAACTGTTTCTCTTTTCTGGACCACCAATTATACCGGCATCCATGATTTTTTTGACCTGGGTTTCGGTATATCCAAGTTCATAGAGTATTTGTCTGTTCTGTTCACCTAACAGAGGCGCAGCCTCAGGTTTTTCTGCAGGCGTTGAGGACAAACGCAGTGGCGTGCCTACGTGTCGCATTATTCCAAGCTCGGCATGTTCAACCGTATGCAGCATATTATTAATTTCAAGTTGTGGGTCTTGCAACGCCTCTTGCGTAGTCTTTATAGGAGCTACAAGAATATCATATTCTTCAAGTAAAGGTATCCAATCAGCGTTACAACGCTTAGCGAATACAGGCTCAAGTATCGCGTTAAGAGCCGATCGGTGATCTTTAGCCGACTCGAGATCTTGAAAACGATCATCAGTAGACAAACCGTCAACACCAGTAGCCTTTTCCAAATCGATCATTAGATCACCGAAAGAACGGAACAAGGCAGTAACCATTAGATAACCATCTGCTGTTTTAAACACAGCTCCATCTAATGGATTTCCTCTTGGGTGAGATGCTCCCCCAGAGCCATCATCTTCTTTTGGATCGCCACCGTTAAGCAATGAAGATGTAGTCCACGCTTGCATACTCATCATACCATCTAAAAGTGACGTTTCAACGTACTGGCCTTCGTTTGAGCGCTCGCGAGCCAACAAGGCTATTAAAATAGCTTGAGCTAATAACATCCCACCAGTAAAATCNGATACNGTNAAAGGAAGCCGCTGCGGTCCCGTAGCACCAATAAAACGTGCCGCTGCNCCACTCAACGCCTGCGCCATTGACTCATGTCCGCCTTTATTCCTCTCAACNTAGGGCCCAGTGGATCCGTATCCAGATCCCGCTGCATATACAAGACGCGGATATCTCTCTTTTAAGGTCTCATAATCCAAACCTAATTTTTCCATTACTTTTCTAGAACGGAAATTGTGAACTAAAACATCCGCATTCTTCAGCAGACGATGAATAATTTCTAATCCCTGCTCCGTTTTCAGATTAATAGAAAGACTACGTTTACTTAGATTTAAACCTGCGAAGGGTAGACTCTGGCCATTATGCCATGGGCCAAAGTCTCTCGCTAAATCNCCCCCTCNTAGCCGCTCAATCTTAATAACTTCGGCTCCATGCTCAGCTAATACCTGGGTCGCCGCAGGGCCAAATATTACCTGCGTAAAATCAACTACGCGAAAACCTTTAAGTGCAGTCATAATGTAATCCTAATTAATATGGCCATAATATTGTCCGTGAGGATTCGTCCTATTTTCACTTTTTTTCCATGAGCTACTTGCCACGACAAAAAGGTAAATATAGTTTGGTTTTTCAAAAATAAGCATATCAAACCATTCAATAAGAACTGAATCATGCTATGAACCGACAACCAAATATACTTATCCTGCAAGCTGATCAGCACCGCGCAGACTGCATTGGAGTTTACGGAAATAAGGATGTGAAAACGCCAAATATTGACAATCTGGCCGAAGACGGCGTGCTTTATACAGAATCTTTCTGTCCTTATCCCGTATGTACTCCATCCAGATACTCATTTCTTTCAGGGCTCTATGTGCGGCAACATCTAGGAGGCAGCAACCACTGTACTCTTCCGGCAGGCTTACCTACATTTCCCAAATTACTTCGCGAAGCTGGTTACCGTACTAAAGCCGTTGGGAAGATGCATCTAACACCAACATACGCAGACGTTGGATTCGACGAATTAATTTTAGCGGAACAAAACGGGGTAGGGCGATACGATGACGATTATCATCGATGGTTAAAAGCTGAAGGTCTTAATAACTTTGTAGACCTTTTGGACCAAGAAAAAGAATATCGACGATATGCTCCAGCCGAATACTGGGACAACGTAGGAGCAATGGTATCAGACTTAGATGAAGTCCATCATTCGACAACTTGGATTGGAGATCGAGCTGCTGAAGAGGTCTCCGGATGGAACGATGAAGGTCAACTTCTAATGACTAGTTTTATCAAACCCCATCACCCATTCGACCCTCCAGACGAATGGGCAAAAAAATATAACGCCGATGATCTTTCGCTTTTACCGGGTTACACTCCTAAACCTACAAAACAGGATCTTGATTTTAGCTCTGGTTATTTTCCTTATGATCAAATGAGCGAAGAAAAAATACGCCAAGCCATGGCATATTACTATGCTTTAATTTCACAAATAGATTTTCAAGTTGGACGTTTGATTAAAATATTGAAACAAAAAGCACTGTACGACGATACACTAATCATCTACAACAGTGACCACGGTGACTATATGGGACACCATCATTTGTTATTAAAGGGCAATTATATGTACGATCCTTTAATCCGGGTTCCGTTGATAATCAAATTTCCAAAACAATTTAACGCTGGNTCGGTAGATTCNTCATTGATAAATAACATTGANATAGCCCCAACGATTTTAAACCAGGCTCAAATTCCTACACCAAAATCCATGTACGGTAAAGACGTACTTCAATCAGAGAAATCTATATATGTCTTTGCGGAATCTGGACAAGGACAAAGCTATATGGTACGATCAAAAACTCACAAACTTTTACTCTGTCGCGAGGATAAGCATTCACAATTTTTCGATCTACAAAATGACCCGTATGAATTGAATAATTTATATGCCAAATCAAATGAATTAGCTGTCATCTCCGAGATGAAAAATGCCCTCGCACGTTGGGCACTCTTCGAGGCACCCTATCCCATTCACACAGATGAACTAAATCCTACGATCCATTTAAGAAAAAGTNGTGGNTCTGANACAGAAACCCGTGNTGAAATCTACTCTTATTTTGAAAAACAAATGACTGAAAGATTGAATTCATGAATCTCAATCAAGCCTTATGCGATTTGGGTNTCAACAACCAAACAATAAACAACGTTCATCGAAAGCATCTCGATATAGACGGTTTCGTTATATTGCATAATGTTTTAAAGAATGAGTCTTTGAATCTTGTCAGATCGCAAATAGAAAGACTACACGAAAAGGAAGGCCGCGGAGCAGGAATCGAAGTGCACCAGGAATCCGGGGCACGCCGACTTTCCGACTTAGTGAATAAAGGGGAAGTATTCGACCAAATCTATACCAACCCGCAAGTGCTTGCGTGTATACACCACGTCATAGGCCGTGACTTCAAACTCTCTTCCTTAAATTCCAGAGATGCGTTGCCAGGTCAAGGGCTACAAGGGCTACATGCCGATTGGGGAAAAGACTACGACGGATGTTTCCACGTATGCAATTCGATTTGGTTACTAGACGATTTCAGTCATGATAACGGTTGCACAAGATTAGTACCCGGTTCACATAAAAAGCCACTGCCCGGTAATGCCTTAGATGATCCGATGAAAAAACATCCTAACGAAAAATATGTAATTGCGCCGGCTGGCAGNGTAGCTGTATTCAATAGTCATACGTGGCATGGTGGAACTACAAATATCAGTNCCAATCTTACACGAAGAGCGATACATTGCTATTATACCGCCAGAGAAAATCAACAGCAACTTAACCAACGGGAATACCTGCGTTACGAAACTTTCAAACGACTATCACCTGCAGCCCGCTATATTCTGGACGTAGACATAAATTAATATAAAATCTTTTTTCAAAGACTATTCGCTGAATTCATTATTAACCGCTTGCACAAGCGCACGCATATAAGCGATCGAGTATGCAACCCCTACCCGATGACCACCAAGCATGGAAGGTATGTGGTCGGGAATAATACAACCATCAAACTTCACTTCACGTAAAGCGCGCATTACTTCATGCATATCTTGATATCCATTATCTATGAGCGTCTCAGACCAAGGTTCCGGCATTGGGTTGGAAACATTACGAAAATGCACTTTGAATAACTGATTTTTCGATGCAAAGTGTTTGACCGCGTCGACAACTCCTACACCCATGCCGGTCTCCCCACCCTCTAACCAACAACCTACACAAAGACAGACACCAATATTAGGGCTGTTGGCGATATTCATAGCTCGCTTGTATCCTTCAAAATTACCAAACATACAGCGTGGTATACCACCTAAAGCATAAACAGGTGGATCATCTGGATGAATGCCGATAAACACACCCGCTTCCTCTGCCACCGGAGCAATCTGACGGATCATGTACTCATAATTTTCCCAGAGCTCTTCTTCAGTATAGAGACGACCGTGAGTTAATTCACCTTCGTATCTTTTGTCTATCCACCGTCCTACAGCGTTTTTTATATCGAGCGATCGGGCGTCCATACCACCCCGACCCTCCACGCGCTCAGAAGACCAAATACCATTTCCCATATGAGCGTAGGTGTTATAGCAAATACCCGCCTCGCCCAAGTTTCGAATAAACTGCTTAAATTCTTCTACTTTTTCGTCTCTACCTGACAAATTAAGCGTGATTTCCGGAACATTGTGGACACTATGGTTCGCAATACGGTAGATCTTAATCCCCCGATCTCCAAAGCGCTTCACCAAATGTTTATAGTATTCTGCAGAATGTTGAGTCGGATCGTCAATCCCTACCATAGCCCATTCTACGCCAAGTTGTTGAAAGAACTGTAAATCTTCATCACTGGCATTCGCACCTGTTTGGATAGCAATCTGAATTCCCTGACTGCTCGAGGAATAACCAGGTACTGCACGCATGGGAAACTGCTTTGTTTCTGTGATCATATCCTTATTTCCTATGTATACCAAATTTGCTTAAAGAGATCTATACTGATCTATCCACGATTTGCAAAAATTCCAATCTCCCCTTAATATGACGTCGCTTATCTTTAGTAACAAGACTAAAACAACAATTTTTAAAGAAAGGTAGTTATGCGTGCACTCGTTTTAAGCCAACCCGGCCCAGTAGCATCTTTAACTATTTGCGAGGTGCAGAATCCCCATCCAAAACAGGGTCAAGTCCGTGTTTCTGTGAAAGCCGTTGGACTAAACCCTGTTGATTACAAACTCGCTGGAAGAGGAAATCCGCTCTGGAAATTTCCACATATATTAGGCTTAGATGTAGCGGGCATTATAGATGAAATAGGCGAAGGTGTCGTAGATTGGAGTATTGGCGATCGAGTCTTATATCACGGTGACTTAACACAGCCCGGTGGATTTGCCGAATACGCAATTACAACTGCTCACACTATAGCTAAAATTCCGGACTCTATTTCGTTCACAGATGCTGCGGCCTTACCATGTGCGGGGTTAACGGCTTACCAAGGTATAGTACGGCGTCTGAATATCTGTAACGATCAAATAGTCTGGGTTCAAGGCGGAGCTGGTGGCGTCGGTGGTTACGGCATACAAATCTGTAAAAGCAAAAACGCAAAAGTTATTACCACGTGCTCTTCTCAAAATAAAGAATACGTCACGTCATTAGGCGCTGACCACGTAATTGACTACCAAACCGAAAACGTCCTTGACCGTATTCAGGAAATTACCAACGGCAGGGGAGTCGATGCGGTACAGTCGGCCGTTGATGTTCATACTGCGAACCAAGGTGTAAAAGGACTTTGCTTTGGCGGCGGTATTTCATGTATTGCAGGCTTGCCCTCTTTGTCTGAAGAAACCTTTGAAAAAGCCATTTCGATACATAGAATAGCCTTGGGTGGAGCACACACTTCAAATAACTTCAATGCTCAAACGGATTTGGCCTACATGGCCAACGAGTTAATTGCATTAGTAGTCAATGGACACGTCGATCCTATGATAACAGAACAAATTAAACTAGAAGATATCCCTAAGGGACTTGAACAATTAGAAACACGTCATTTTAGGGGGAAGATAGTGGCAGAAATAGAATGATTACGAAAAGTACATATCATGGAATCAAATAAAAAAACTGGCATGCAGATCGATCGTTGTCCCTGGGTAGATTTAAAAAAGGCAGATTATGTCGCTTATCATGATCGAGAATGGGGAGTTCCTGTCTATGAAGACAGAACTCTTTTTGAATTTCTTGTCCTTGAAGGAGCACAAGCAGGTCTCAGTTGGTATACCGTTCTACAAAAAAGAGAGAATTACAGAAAATTGTTGGCTAATTTCGATCCAGAGAAAATAGTACAGTTTTCAAATAAAGATCTAATTGATTTGCTAAATAATCCCCGAATAATACGAAACCGATTAAAAATCAAGTCTGTATTTAACAACGCACAAAAATTTTTAGAAGTACAAGCCGAATTCAATGGTTTTGCAAATTATATATGGAGCTTCGTAGATAACGAACCGATTGTAAACACCTGGAAAACACCAGGTAATTACAGAACGACCTCAACAGAATCCGACTCCCTTAGTAAAGACATGAAACAAAGGGGATTTTCTTTTGTAGGTTCAACAATAATCTATTCGTACATGCAAGCGATGGGTTTNGTAAACGACCATTCTTTAAATTGTTANAGGAGACAAGAATTACTCACGTAAANCCTAATCTTCATTNTGTTATCCTNTTTTTTTGAACCGAGACATTAACTGCCAGATGAGTTGGTTAAGGTTAGCATTATCGATTTCAATATCAAACCAATCGTGCTGTCCTTCCACTATCGTNAAATAGGAAACTTCTATCTCTTCGTCGTCACTNTNGTAAAATCGATGAATAATTGAAAGATTGTTCGTAGTATTTAGTTGCGTATCAGAAAAAGCTACTAAGCCATAATTTTCGGTCCAATANCTCATTACCGTTTCCACAGATTCCAAATAACCCTCAATTCCCCCATAGGGNCGCTCCTTNTCGGAAGTGCCATGAAAACCTATTAGCGNAACCTTAGATGAAAGTCCACANGATTCAAACGTTGACGTGGCAATTAGCCCTGCAACAGGCGCAATTGCNGCGATNTTTTCTCCCANATTACACGCCAATGTAAACGTAAAACCNGCNCCATTTGAATAGCCGGTTGCATANACTCTNGACGAGTCGATATTGTAGGTTAATGCAATCGTATCTAACATCGAGTCGANNAAACCGATATCATCCGNATCACTCTTATTTCCNACCGAGGTCACCATNGTATTCCANTGNGTNTCCCCNCCTNTTAATCTAGTCCCTTGAGGATAAATAAGNATAAAGTTTTCTTNNTCAGCTANNCGGCGCATATCCGATAGATACNTCTGCGACNTAGCNTCCATGGAACCTCCGTGGAAGTTCATCACCACTGGNAATGAAGTNCNTCCNTCATANGTCTNAGGCAGATAGANAAGNTAATCGCGGATAACACCGTCGTGAATTATTGTTTCGTTGAGTAATCCAGTAACCAAGGATTCCGCTACACCATTAGAAATTTCAATACTATCTACGGATTTCTGTTCCGAACACGCCGTAATCAAGAAAAGATACGTGAAAAAGCCAAGGCTCCGTTTATTCATTAGTAAAATTACTCTCAACTTAAAATTTTTGGCAAGAATATTGACCATCCAAATATTTTGGTATCCACAGAAAATATTTTAATCGGATCGTGTCATGATAAGGCGTTCCATCCGATCCGATGAAATTGCACCAAATACGCCATATC
>NZPK01000088.1 GCA_002693325.1 Gemmatimonadota bacterium
TTCGTCTGTATAATGTCGCCTCCACAAATCGTATGGTGCTGCTGCACGCAAACCCTGAATATCATAACCTACAGGGTCAAAATGTTTAAGAATGTCTTCTGGTGGGTCCCACGGTTCATGTGGGTCAAAAATATCTAAATGCAGAAAGAAATTCTCGTGGCTATGATTCCGCGTTAACCAGTCGGCAGCTTTTTTACAGACCTGTGCACAAAAATAATCCTCATCTGACTGCCGAATAAAATGAACATTCCTCCAATGACGTTCATTCTTACCCATTAGGTCACCCGACGGACATGGAAATTCAATAGGATCCGTGTATAGGCCGTCCGATTCGATGCCGCGAACAAATTCAAAGCCGGTATAGCCCATGTGGTAATTTCCAGATCCCTGTTCCCAAAGATGAAAATGATCTGTAAAGAGACAACTAATAGGCTCCCTTTTTTGCATTGATTCGCGAATAGAACGATTCGGGGGGCCGGAGACCTGTCGTGGTAAATCATAGTCGTCTTCCTCCAAGGGTCCCCATCCCCGCTCTAGAAATTCTAAACGCCCTGTATAAATATCACGACGTGCCGGCATGCATGGCGTCGAGCCTATGTAAGCATTATCGAATACAGTTCCACGCTGAATCAGACGATCCATATTAGGTGTAGGGACACACCAGTTAGGGGCCATCTCGCTCCCGCACTGGTTCAGTGGCCTGCCCAAATTGTAGGCGCCGACATGATCGCGGCGCAAAGTGTCACACACAATGGTTATAACATTCATCAGATCCCGACGATCAGTATCGAAATTGGGAAGCCCAGTTTTCCATTCGCTGGTCCTCGCATCGCATACGCCAAACAAGCATGCGATTCATTAAATCCATAACTATAGAAGAATATTTTGGATCCTGAGCGATGTTGTCAAATTCTTCAGGATCTTCCTCTAAATTAAAAAGCAACGATGGGATTTTGTCGTCTGCAAAATGAACGTATTTGAATTTTTTCGTACGCAAAACCCAGAGTAGATGCTTGTCCATTTCGGTATCTGAATCAATAGCTCGGGCACTTGAACGATAATCAAATTCATAATGGATTTCTTCTTTGAATTCGAAATCGTCTTCGCCATACAGAGATCCTAACAGACTTTTTCCTTGAAAGCGATCCGGCGAATCTACATCCAACCAATCCAAGACGGTTGGACCTAAGTCTATAGACTCAACAAAATGATCTACAACAGTCCCACGGGTATGCCTTGCTTTATTAGAAGGATCGCGAATGATGCATGGGATATGCATGGCCCCATCATAAAAATGTCCCTTCCCAACCAAATAATGGTCGCCAAGTTGCTCTCCATGATCAGCACTAAACACGATTAAGGTATCTTCCCATTGGCCGGTTTTCTCAAGAGTGTCGAAGACTATACCCAAATTGTCATCTAATTCGGCAATCATACCATAGTAACAAGCTTTAAACTCTTTCAAATGCTGGTCATCCACGTGCTGACCAGTTCCGATAGCATTTCGTATGTAAGGATGATCACTATTTAATTCTTCAATCCTACGTATTGCTGAATCCATTTCTTCAGCAGCAAACATACTACGATACGGCTCGCAGTTGATATTAGGTGGATGTGGTTTGATATAATTAAGACTCAAAACCCAACCCTGCTCTCTGTCTTCAAAATCCGGTCTTTTTATATACTCGACAGCTTTTTGAGTAACATAACGACATTCACTGTGCTCAGCTTTGTAGTGAGCGGGATAGTGGCAAGACAAATGATCGCCAGGACCACTATCAGGAACCGCCGGACTATGGATTGCTGAATGATTACATAACTCTTCAGGATAGCCCTGATCCCGCAACCACTGAAAATATTCGGGACTATCATATTCGTGATAGTAAACCCGTTCAAAACCAGGCAAGACATTATCGTAAGATAAGCCCCTTCGGTGTGGGTCATCTTCAGGAACACTATTAGGATCGACCCCATAATCGTTGTAACCTATAAGACCCGGATCAAAGCCCGATTGTCTTAGTACGTATCCCCAATTTTCTTCCGCATCCCGCAAAGGAGTCATATTGGCGACTGCCCTTGTAGAGCACATATACCGACTCGTATATATACTCATGCGGCTTGGACCACAGGGAGCCGTTTGATTGAAACATCTGGCAAACCTAACACCTTGATCGGCCAATCGGTCTAAGTTCGGAGTCCTAACTATCGAATTACCAGAAGATCCTAAGCAATCAGCACGAAATTGGTCAGCAAGAATAAACAGAACGTTGCGAGCCATTACAATAATTTACCTCCGTTATTGGTCAACTCTGTAATTTGTAAATGGATGACTGTGATCTTCCTCATACAAATAGCGGACCCCAATTAATAGCTTCGGCGTCCTCAGTGTCAATACCAAATGCTTGTAATACCAACTGTCGGATTTGAAACAGTTCGGATTTGCCCTGTGGTACTAATGTGTTCAACATTAAACGGGTACAATGATTAGTGAGCCATTGATCGACAAATTTTCCAGGAATATGCATTCGTTTGCACGGCCAAATTATTTTATCAGCAATCATTCGCTCACGGTTGAGTAATCCGAACGTAGTAACAGGCTGTTCATTAAAAGTACTACGATGAACAAGCACTAACCGTGCAAACGACAATAGAGGTTCAACCGTCATTACGGCCTCACAGCCATGGCGAAAATAAGCATCTTCATTAACTCCGTAGAGTTTAGGATCTTCCATAAAAGCTGCTCGTGCTGAACCCCTGCTAAACAATTTGAAACCAGAGTGAAAGTCGGGATACTCTTCTATCGGCGTAGCATATTCTAAAGAAAGAACATTTCCCGATAAAGCCGAATGGTAATACAGTGCATCAAGTAAAATGCGATCAGCAAGCTCCTCTAGCTCCCCCCGCAGAAAACCCATTGGCCGATGTTTTGATGATCTTGTACCGATAACAAGCACATCATCCTGAAATTTATCCTGTACTTGAATTGCCGCACGAACCAGATTCAGTAATTCATTTGCGAAATGATCACCATCTGAGTCGACTTCTACAAAATAAGTTAACTGCTCGTCATTCCAAAGCGACTGAACCCCTTTCCGCACGCCTCCCAGCTTTCCTATGTTTTTTTGTGAATAAACTAATCCCGCCCCGCACTCTTTAGATATACCACGAGCAATGTCTAAACCGTGTTCAGCTCCATCTACACTTAAGCAAACATGGCTCGGGTTATCCAAAAGATCCACGTAAGAATAAACTGTATCCCGCAATAATTCAGCAGCTCCACTATCGTCACCACCTACCGGGAAATAAACAGGAATTATAACACCGACTTTTTTCTGAAGAACTTCTTTTGCATTCATTATTAAATATTTGTTCATTTGGCGTGCACTATCCTATGGTTTGGATGGGCAGTTTCTTACACCACATTTTCTATGGAGTCCTTAATTGGTGCGTTTACTTCTCTTTCTTGTATTTATCACTGTTAATATCAATGCACAGACTCAATTAGGCTACACACCGAATAAAAATTTCGAAAATAGTCCTCTACTAGGAACCTGGCTTAACAAGTCAGTGTATATTCATGGGAAAGAGCCCGCACGTAACTTGTGGCAACGAATCGATATAAAGTCTAATGGTGAAATGATCCATGATTACTACTACATGGACCCTGCATCAAGCCAATCCATTCCTTTCGAACGTTTATTTTCGCGCTGGAGCGCAGGAACCTATGTAGATCCCGACTCGACATTAGGTGAATATTTAGTCTTAGAAATTAATCCTTATGAATCTCAATCACTTAAAGATGATACCAGAGAATATCGAATATTGAGAAATAACTTTCTTCCCGTTTACAGGCGATTTTCTATTACCGCTTCCAAAAGCTTTTTAAAACTCTCTGAGCCATTCATTCTTATAGTACCCTTTGTTGGGCAGTTACGATCTTTCCCGTCAGACACAATATTCCTGAACTATTCAAAATCGGATCATCATACTTCTGCGGTAAGAAGAATTAGCTGGGGACAAATTAAGAGCAAGCACTAAGGTTTTGGGAGCCCAGGAGGAAAGCCACGGGGCTGTGGTTGAAGGGGCGTAACATCACTCGTGGCCAACTGCCAATCTAACATAGCTTCGCTAAGATGTCTTTGCTCTTGTAAATATTCTGGCCTATCGAAACAATTTTTCAATTCAAACGGATCTTTATTCAAATCATATAACTCATGTTTCCCACTGGACCTCCGTACTAATTTATGGGTGCTTGACCTGGCCATTTGCGACCTACAAACACTCATCGGTTCCTCCTGTTGCTGTAAACCCTTGGGATAATAAATCCCTTCAGAATTACCTGGCACCCCACGACCCTCAAAACAATGTCCTTCATGCAGATCGTAACCACCTTCGGCAAAAACAATACGGTCTCGTTTTCCACTTGCACCTGTTAGAGCGTTTACCTGGGACTTAGCAAAATGGGTGTGTTTTTCATCAATTCCGGCTAATTCTAACGTCGTCGGAACAATATCAAACAACTCCACAGGTTCCTTGACTACATGAGATTTGGCCTTACCAGGCGATCTGATAATCAAAGGCACACGGGTTAAAGTATCATCTAACCCGCTGGGCCATTTTTCAACCAAGCCATAGTCTCCCGCCCAATCGCCATGATCCGAAAATAAAAATATCGCTGTATTATCAATCATACCCGTTTCGTCCAAAGCTTTCAGAAGACGACCCACCAAATAGTCAACATACGAGGTCATCCCTAAATAAACCGCCATTATTTTACGCATAACACCTTCATCGAGCTGATCTAAACGCCGATATTGGCGAATCAATGTATGGAAGTCAGGGCTAAAATCATCACGGACTGGACGCAAAGGTGGCAAGTCATCTGGATCGTACATGTCATACCAAGGTTGTGGCGCATGATATACAGGATGCGGAAATGCGGATGCCAAAAACATAAATAAAGGAGGGCCATCTTGATTATGATTACGTATTAAGTCTTCGGCATTTTTATAAATGAATTCATCTCTTGGCGGGCCGTCCATAGCTCCGCGAAGAAAACTATAATAACCCGAATCTTTCTCGTTGAATAAAGGTGGCGAACTACCATTGGGTCCTGTTGAAGCATGCACCCTGTCAACCGAACTTGAAAATGCCTCAGGAGCTAAACAATCATTTTTACCAAACCAGTGTACTTCATAACCCGCCTCTCGTAGATAACGCATGGTGTTGGGTTCATGGCCACCAAGGGGATTCCACAAAGTGCGATGACCAGATACATGAGGATACCAACCCGTCATAAATGAACATCGTGACGGAGTACAAACTGTGTGCTGAACATGGCACTGATCGAAGCGTGTTCCTTCCTCGGCAAGACGATCAATATTGGGTGTCTCTACCAAAGGATGACCGTAACAACCAAGTACATCCGCACGTAATTCATCAGGATTGATATAAATGATATTCATGTATTTTCTCTGATGTTTTATTAATTTCGATTATACTTCAGTCTTTATTTTTATCACGCAAAATTTGAACCCTTTAATCATAATTACTTGGACGGTGATCTCCCAACAATCTTAGCTGACGTGGAGACGCATTCTTTAGTAAATGCTCGTCCAGTGAAAATTGGTACAAGTAAGGTGGGAATTTTTGAGTTATTATACGTTTGGCATAGTGCACCTGGAGAAGATACCTTGTTTGCCCACTCGTATTCGCAGTGCCCCGATGCCAAACCTCACTTCTAAACAACACAGCATCGCCTGCGTTACATATGATGCTTTGTTCTTGCTTTCCCTGCCAGTTAATTTCTTCCGACTTAGGAGGCCGACCTGCTCTATGACTTCCAGGAACAAAGTTAGTTGGACCCAGTTCTGGATAGATGTCGTCAAGATAAAAATGTAATGTAGAAATAAAAACGGGTATTTGAACGCGTTCGTCAGCCATTATATCTTCAGGCAGCGTAAGTGGCTGAAAGTCAGCATGGAGTGTCTGGTCAGGACGACCCGGACCGGTCACCCAGGCCGTCATCCCAATGCAATGACAGTCTTCTCCATGGACTGCCTCGGCTACATCAATAATTCCTTCTCTATCCAAATATCTGGCAAATACCGGATCACGATTGAAAGCATTATTGATAGTTTTTTCCATAAAACCATGCTCCGCTGGATCGGGTAATTTATCAAAACTTTCCGGTTTCGCAGTCAGTCTATCCATCGCAGAGCGAAGTTCCAAGATTTCATCTTTACTTAGCTCATTAGGAAAATAAGTAAATCCTTGCTCTCCTATTGCCCGAGCATGAGACGCTGTATCCGGTTGTCCCACCAATGGTATTGCTTCCGTCATTCTAGTTACCTCCTAATTGGGCCCAACGAAATGTTCTTTCAATGATAATTTAAGAAATACAAGCGTCAGTCGTTAAAATTTTCTTTAAATAAAATAGCGAACAGTAACAAAACGAATAAAGCCATAAATGCCGGCCAGAGCCAAATCATCATCCAATTATGCCCCCCACTAACCTCAAAGTAATTCACAGCATATCCCGAAATCTTTGCACCAAAGAGCATACCGATACCGTATGTAAGTAACGCAATAAGCCCCTGAGCACTTGAACGTAACGTTTTGCCGACTCGCCGATCGATATATATCTGCCCTGTGAGGAAAAAGAAGTCGTAGCAAATACCGTGTAATAATATCCCCCCATACAACATCCAAAGGTCCCCATAGGCAAAAAGAAAATACCTTGCCACCCAGGCCAACATACCAATTATTAACATACTTTTAATACTGAATATTCGAAAGAAAACGGGCATAAGAAGCATGAAAATTATTTCCGACATTTGTCCTAACGTCATAGTGCCGGCAGGATTCAAAATACCTACTTCGTTAAGAAATAAATTTGCGAAGTTGTAATAGAATGCTAGAGGAATCGTGAGTAACATTGAACCTACTGCAAAAACTAAAAACGAACGTTCAGAAAAAAGGCCGATTGCATCAAGNCCCCAAACATCCTTTAACTTTACCTCCTTACCTCTCATTCGAGGTGGCGTTTCTGGTAAAAAAATCGCGTAGCCAGCCAAAAAAACAAATGCAACGACACCAATCCACATGGGATATACAGTTGTCTCAATATCCATTGTACCGACTAAGATACCCGCAACAATCCAACCAATAGTCCCAAGCAAACGAATTTTCGGGAACAAAATACTCGGATTGGACATTTGATGAAAACACACCGCATTTGACAAAGAAATCGTCGGCATGTAGCAGGCCATCGTAANAAAAAGTGAAGAGAAAAAGTCAATTGGATCTGTCTGTGTTGAGGTCCAAAATAACCCAAANCCCGAGCATATGTATAGAAGGCTCAATAGTTTTTGTGCAGAGAAATATCGGTCGGCTATCATACCAANAAAAATTGGGGAAAATAAAGCTGCCCAAGCTGACGCACTAAAAACATCGCCTATATCTAAACCGTTAAATCCTATAGTCGATAGGTATGTTCCCAACGTAACATACCAAGTCCCCCANGCGAAGTATTGCAAAAACATCAGAGCCGAAAGCCGAATCCTGATATTTGTATTCATTNCTAACCAGCAACTCTTGGGGTTATTGTGCCATTATGTTGAGTTTTGAGCGGATAAAAAAGGAACGGTTGCAAACAACTAATCAGTGACCAAATAAAAATCACCAGAGCTACGAATAAATTAAGGAGAGAATTATCGCGANATTACTACCCGATAAAGACATTTAATTAAAATATGGATTTTCACCAGANGCATGATCCGTGACGTCAACAACTTCNTCTACTTCAGGTACTTCTTCCTTTATTGTCGTTATCACGCCATCTCGTAACGTAACCCCCGCCATTCCACATCCTTGACAACCCCCTCCCAACTTTACGTAAACAGTGTTNTCCTTTATATCTACAAGGCTGACTTCTCCACCATGTGCNGCTACTCCAGGNTTAATCTTCTCTTCTATAACTGAATGTACCCGCTCTGCGATTGAGCCGGTTAAATGATCCGGGAGCCTTCGAGACCTCTCAATCTTAAAACCGCTACCCATAAGACCATCAACATAATCCACTTTGGCATCTTTAAGAAGGCCAACACTTCCGTTATTAATGAAAACATCAAAACCTTCAAATGAAATCCGCTCATCGTCATCGCTTACCTGATCTTCTGAAATGAAAGCGAGCTTATAATCTACCTTTGACGACGATTTAGCCTCCGCTCCAATTCGCAAACCACGAACTGGGTTTTCACTCTTCACAACAAGTTCAGCAATTTTTTGTTGTGCTTCAGACGTAATATTTAGCATAATTTTAACCTTTATTGACTATCTCTATTTCAAATTAAATGTACTACTATTGATTTCAACGGCAAGGTACTTCTAAATTACATGTAAATTTTACAACATTGGTTTATCGTCAACTCATATAATGACAATTAAAATTGGGGAAAGATTTTAATATGGAAACTTTTGCACCACTAAATCTGACAAAAGAAGCCTTGATAGAGTATACCCCAGAGTGGACAGGGGACCGCGCACCAGACGGTCGGCCACTTGTATCTGACAAGATTATCGAGAGAATGCGTAGCGTTACTATCACACAGGCATGGGGAGTAGTCCGAGGAGACGGATACGAGCATCAGTACGAAGGAAATTGGAAGTGTACCCATCCAGGCGGTACCCTTTGTGGCCGGGCCCTCACTGCTATGTACATGCCACGCCGCCCTGTGATGCGACGCGTCATGGAGGAAAAAGGAGAACGGTTAGGTCAGGTTGGAGACCAAATTTCCTGGCCAATTGACGCCCTAAAGCAGGGTGACGTTTACGTAGCTGATGTATTTGGAAAAATTGTCCAAGGGCCCGTTATAGGCGATAATTTAGCTGTTGCAATTTATGCTAACTCCGGCAACGGAGTCGTACACGACGCAGCTGTTCGTGATTTAGAGGGTATCGAAGATCTGAAGGGGTTCACTAGTTTCGTCCGCGGATGGGATCCTTCGTTTGCGTCACCAACTATTATGCTCGCAGGTATGAATTGTCCTATTCGCATCGGACAGGCCACTTGTATGCCAGGAGATATAGTTTTAGGAAAACGNGAAGGCGTGATTTTCATACCACCACATTTAGCCGAAAAAGTTGTTACAACATCGGAGGTTATACGACTCCGAGACATGTTTGGTAAATCTCGATTAAATGAAGGAATTTATACTCCCGGACAGATCGATCGTCGCTGGTCTGACGAAATAGAAGAAGATTTTTCTAAATGGCTTGAAGATCATATAGACGAACTTCCCGTTCCCAAAGATGCAATCCAGGAATTATTAAAAGAGCGCACTTGGTAAACTCACAATAACTGCTTAGCCACAGCAGCGATATAAGTCGGCTCATCTTCGGGACGAAAGAGAAACCGAACGCGCCCTTCTTGATCTATCAGATAGGTATAAGTTGAATGATCAACAAAATAGTTGTCTACTGCATTCTTTCTATTTAGATCATAGTGTCCGCCATACTGTTGGACTACAGCGTCTATCTCTTCTCGCGTACCATTTAAACCGATAGTATCGATCTGAAAATAAGCAAGATATTCACGAATCTTTTCGACAGTATCCCTCTCCGGATCTACTGAAATAAAAATTGTCCGAATCGACTCTGGAGGAATGCCTAAAAGTTCATAAACACGTGCTGCCTTTGAGAGTGTTATAGGACAAATATCCGGACAATAGGTATAGCCAAAAAAAAGCAACACTGGATGTCCCTCTAACTCCGACAGAGAAAACGTTTCACCGTATTGGTCCGTAAGAGTAAAATTTCCACCTATGCCCCCGTAGTCTTTTAGAGAAGGGACATTTTTAGGAAGTTGGGCAAGAGGCAATGATTCCTCTCCCTGTTTGGTTTCTATTTTACCACAACCGAAAAGAGTAAAGAAAAACAAACTAGTCAATAACAAATTAAATTTTTCTGTGAACCCTTTATTCATAAGTTCCCTTTCGAACGGAAGACTCAACTTGCTGTTTTGTTCCGTCGGAAAAATGAAGCAAGAGCATCAAAATATCTCCCGCTTTCAAATCATCAGCAAGATCCATTAACATCAAGTGCAGACCGCCAGGTTGTAAAATAATCTGTTCTCCTGGCCGTAATTTGAGACTGTCGATCTTTCTCATGCGCATAGTTCCATTATCATGTTCCGTCTGATGTATTTCTACTCGACCTACCTTTGAACTACTGACTTGAATGATCTCACATATGGCATTAGATGTATTGGTAATTTCCATATAAGCCCCTGTGATTGGATGTCCCCCTGGAGGTTCACGAACCCAAGCATTTCTTACTTGAACCAGGGAAGAGGTCATGTCACTACAACCAAATACACTCGACACAATAATCAACAATCCCACTATTTTAAAACCTCTCATAGTCATGCCTCGGGAGGCATGACTAAATACTCGCCATCACGAGTACCGTAATTTCGATCAGCGATTTCTTTATAATCAATAGCAGCCCTTCCGTTCCAGTCCCAAGCTAAACGCCCATCTTTCAAAGTTAGTTCACATAACAACCGCTCCCCTCCAACGATTCGTCCCCCAAATGAATCAGCGTAACCAAAGTTACCCTTCATCAAATTCAAAACTGCAACGTCTGCAACCGCACCAACACTTAAATGACCTAACTCAGGGTGTCCAATTTCAAGAGCTGGATTAACTGTGGAGCAGCGAATGACCTCATACATCGGCATNCCCATAACTAAAAACTTAGACATGGTTGTCGTCATATCNAGCATCCCCTGATTCATACANAAGACATGCAGATCCGTAGAAATAGAATCTGGANAAAAGCCTTGNTCNATAGCTGGAACAGCATTGCGAAAGCAAAAAGACCCCGCTCCATGTCCCACATCTAAGACGACGCCTTTAGATCGAGCTTCGTGTAAATACGACAATACTCGACCTTTAGAATCGAACCAGGGAGTAGGTCCACGAAAAACGTGAGTACTAATATCACCTTTCCTAAGTTTTTCGGTTAAAAGTTGGTAGTACGGTCGCTCTTTTTTGAAAAAACCAAAATCTATCATCACCCGAGTTTCTGCTAAATCTGCAGCTTCCAAACAACGATCAACTGAAGTCCAATCAGGGCCATAGTAATGAGCAGTCTTTATTCCTACGACAATGTCTTCATTATCCTTTGCAGCTTTCGCTGTTAATCGTGGATCTAAATCATATAAATTCTGTTCGTGGGCTATATCTGTCATGCCTAAACCACAGATATTGACGAATGCATATAAACGTGTTTGACAACGATCGATTACGCGATTTCGAAAATCATCTAAATTGCGCCATCCTGCACTCCCAGTGTCAACCATCGTTGTTACACCTGTACGAAAAGAAAAACCGTCAGGTAAGATGCTATTATCCCCAGCCCAAGCATTCCGGTGTCCCGGTGTAGCGTAGGCGTGCATGTGAATGTCTATCAATCCCGGCGTCACATAAAGCCCCGACACATCTATTATTTTTTGTGCGGATTCTATAGGTAGATTTGAAGCAATCGAAGCAATCAAACCGTTTTCAATAGCCACGTCAAAATTACCATCTACTTCGTTTTTTGGATCTATTACATGACCACCTTTAAGCAGGATATCATATTTCATTTTACTCTCCTGGCTATCGATTTGAGTTAATTCATGATAAGAATGATTTCACCGAAACAAAGCACCCATAACTTTCTATATCGCTTTTGACAGTCTGAAGGTACCTATTATTAGTCATCCCCCACATTCTTTTGGGTCCAGGAGCCATCAATTAAACGCCAAATATTTGCCGGATTCTGGTCTCGCAATTCCGGTGGCAAACGATGTTCACGCACATTGTCGTAGCTTTCAAGCATACCAAATCGTACGATAGAAGCAGGGATNCCAACTGCAGTGAAACCAGGATGACCAGTAGCNGGGTACGGNCCNCCATGGTTCATAGCNGAAGAAACAGCTACNCCGGTAGGCATTTTATCATTTAACAATCTTCCTACCTTNTTACGTAGGATACCAACAATCCTTTTGTATAAAGNCTCATCNTCACCTTTCTGTGAACTATAAATACAACCTGTCANGTTCCCTTCAAAGTNGTTACATATTTCNANAGCCTGATCTTCATCANTTGCAACAACGAAGAGGCTTTCATTACCAAAAGCTTCTGTCTGCAATTTTTNNGAATTAGCTATAAACTTTTCACCGGACACCCTTAACAGCGTGTTGTCGTAACTGTATCCAGGTCCGGATCCTGTTTTACCCCCGGTTATTACAGTCGCACCTGCGTCCTGCAATACCTTTACGCTATCAGCCATATTCTTTTCAACGCTTCCTGTTAACAACGTTCCAACAGGAGCCTCNGAGAATTTGGTNCTGACAGANTCNATAAATTGTTCCGTCTCCTTCCCTGCAACAAGNACAACAATTCCAGGATTTGTACAAAATTGTCCAACTCCCATCAAACAAGACGTTGCAAATTCTTCAGCTATTTCTTCACTGCGTTCCCGCAAAGCACCTGTAAGGATATATACCGGGTTGATACTACTGAGTTCCATATATNCCGGTTTACCCGCCTTGTCAGCCGCATCTTTCAAAACTAAACCCGCTCCTCTCGATCCNGTATACCCCGTAGCTCCAATTTTAGGGTGAGANACNAGNAGNTTTCCCACTTCATGGTCCGTTCGATAAATCAATTGAACTGTTGAGGGTGGCATACCACTCTCCTGAATTGCAGCAAAAGCCTCCTCAGCTAAAATTTTGGTAGTACCGGGATGAGAAGAATTTCCTTTGCCAATAACCGGATTACCCGCTGCTATCGCCGCTGCAAAATCACCACCTGCAACACTATTAAAAGCCAAAGGAAAATTATTAGGACCAAAAACAGATATACCCCCCGCCAATGATCCATATTTAGACCGAATTCCTGTGACAGTATCTATTGTTGGGTGCGTCCATGACCGACTGCGGACCGAGGCTGCAGCTAAACGCAATTGTAAAGTAGTTCGTGGGAGTTCAATGTCTTTCAAGCGAGGCGTTACTGGCAAACCCGACTCAATGCTCGCAAGATCGCAGATCTCGTCTCCACGAGACTCTACACGATTAGCAAAACACTCCAGAAATAAAGCAATTATCTCGTCTCCAACATCAGCTATTTGTGCAGAGGCATACCATGCAGCGTCAATAGCCTCCTCAACATCCTTAGCATCGCTTACGGGATATACCTTTCCCATTCTAGTCTTCGATGCCGGATTTTCTGGTTCAAACACCTTATTGTAATTTGCATCTCTCCATGATCCCGCTATTAAAACAGGCTCCACACCAGCCATGTGATTCTCCTTAGCATATTTTATCAAGAATGAACAATCGTTTTAAGCAATTATTACGAGCGCAAAAATTAAAATGCGTTTATTAGCCTTAAAATAATCCAATTATCTCGATTGGGTCATTTAAAATTTATGCGGTATTTTGTCAATACTATGCAGGTCCAGCATTACTAAAAACGCCCTGATTTTTTTGTGGACTTCTATAACCTGAAACCATTAATCCTGGGCGTCCTAAGCTCTGTCCTGCTAACTGATAATTGTCTGGTGCCCGATAACCAATCCGAACAAGCCGCCGTGCTTTTTCGGTCTGGTTAATATGCGATCCATGTATAGTGTGAATACAAAAACAGACTACATCTCCACGTTTAGCCGGTACAGGTACTGTATCGCTGAGATTGTACTCATCCGTTGGTAAATGTGGCGTACACGGTCCATCGGACGTTTGAGTAACGTGTTCAAGAGCACCTGATTTGTGACTACCGGAAAGAAATCTAATCTCACCATTCTCATGGCTCGTATCATCAAGATGAACTAATACGTCAACGTATCGTTCATCTTGATGTTGGTAAAAAGCCCAGTCTTGGTGCATTGGAAATGGATGCCCTGTCTCTGGCGGTTTGATATGCATCGTTGAGTGATGCAACTCCACATTTGGTCCAATCAATTGACTCATTGCAGATGCTAAACGAGGATTTGTTACCGCTTTTGACCACGCTTCTGAGTAAAAATACAGATCGTGCATAGCCGTCAGTTTCGATTCTTTCTCTGTAGCTTCGTCCATATATTTTTCACGCCACGGCCCACTCCACCCTTTATCGGTCACAGCCCAATCTGAAACTAAACGGTCTAACTCACTTTCTAATAAATCCGTCTCCTCATCACTAAACACCTCAGGAATATGAAGATAACCCTTGTCGTGATAACTTTGTACTTGTTTCTGATCTAACATGTTTCTCCTCATAAAAAAATTGCTTTAGCTCAGTAAGCAACACTAACGGTTTTGAAAATTCGAAATGTTTTGAGTTCAGAAATAAGAGCTAATTCGATTATATATATTCCGGGATCGGCATTATTTCCATCTTCTCGGCTACCATCCCAAAAAATTTGCTGCCTACCCGCGCCTTGCAAACCACCGTCTATTCTTCTTACTAAACGACCCTGTAAATCATACGCATTAAGCATAACTGGAATTGGACTTGGTAACCTATATAGGACGTAATCAACTGACAATAAATCATTAATCCCGTCTCCGTTCGGCGTGACAAAACCAGATCCAACAGAAAATTCTTCGATAATTTTGGACCTCTGAGCACTTCCACCAAAAACACGTAAATTATCCGTACCCAACGTCTCCGATGCGTTTCCCGCTTCTATTTGTTGAGGCAAGTTACTGCTCTTCGTATCAAAAACCTCTCCCGAAAATGTATTTGCAAAAACGAAGACTTCCGCTCCAAAAATTACACGAACAGGTTCATTCGCCTGCCGAGTAATCCTTCGAGGAAAGATCAGAGTCAATAAATCATCCTCCTGCTTTACAAGCTTCGGTTCAACTTCATCCAACCCTATATAAAGATTTTTAAATACAGTAGGACTCCCAGTGCGGATTCTGAGAGCATCAAAACCGTTCTGACCGGATACATCAAAAGAAGAAGAAATTTCATAAATAAAATCTGTCATGTCTCCAAGTGCTACTTCTGTTAAGCCCGTGGATGGATTTGAATCGTCCATCCGAGCAACTTCACCGATGACTTGACGAGCCAAAGGAGGCGAAGTTTCTATCCACAAAGAATCTAAGCGAATAAAGTCAAAAAACGATTGACTCTCTAATGTTATTCGTAGCTGAATATGAGATCCTCTTGCTAATGGCGCTTGAATACCTGACTGGCTAAAGGGAAAAGACCAATAAGTCCAGTTTTCCTGATCATAAGCCACTGAAGCTCGGAGACCCGGCTTTGGTGATTGAATTGCTCCCGCAGAATTCTGGTCACGCTGTTTCAGTTCATTTTCATATCTTGAACGAGAAACTACTCGCTCTGCCCCCGTATCCGTGTATTCAAAGTAAATGTTAGGGTCTGGATCTCGACCTGACCTCATTTCTACGCTGAGTGATGCTTGCGAATCATCAACCTCTTTCGCCAACCCATCTTCAAAACGCATGCCTGTTGCACTCCAATAAATTTTCCCAAAATTTACCAATTCACCAACATCAATTATCTTTGAAACAAAAATTACCCGCCGTGGAACACCCGAGCCTTTCAATTCAAATTCGCCTATTGTACCCTGTTGTACATTTGCCTGGCCAGAGGCAAATGTTTTATCATCGCTAGAAGGTTTTCGTTGTAAACGGATAAATCTCACATATTGTTTTGGAAAGTCTAATTGTACGTTGGATTCATAATTTAAGGGAATATCAGCAACCAAGGTCTCTAGGGTATGATAATCAGAATCTCCGTCTTCTAAATTCATCACTGGATCAAATTCCTCAGCGATTGACACCTCAAAAGCTTTGAAAATATCGTCTCGCAAAGGCGTCCCATCCGCCCGAAAACCTGCTGGTGGCGTATAAAAACCGACCACATCTGCAGGCACAGGGACCCCTACATCAAAGGTATACCACTCAGAGGTTATCCCCCTCGCCACGGGAGGGCTATATGAAGAACTATCCCCATCAACCCATTCAGTTGTTAGAGTGCCCGCAGTAAACCAATAAAAACCATTGGCAGCCCGCCAAACACGCGGAGTTAAACCATCTTCATAACCGAGTTCAGTTGGAAATTTAAAAGGGGACCAATAAGGTAGCTGATCGAGAATATTATCAGCTCCATTGAAATAGACTGGAGCAATAGACCCTGGGAAACTCTCAAAGTCTATAAAAACCTCGCTACTATCGGTAAGTGACCAACGTTCACCAATGCCGCCGAATTTGAATTCGCCGACCTGAGCTTCGCCTATGCGAAAAAACATTAGGAAAATAAACGCGGGAAAAATCCACCTACACACAGCAAACTCCTTGGTATTTATGCACGTTAGTTCAACCAAATTAAGGTAAACATGATTTGATAATGTATATTTTTACTCAATCATTCTCAAGCCTGTACTTGTCCCAATTTGCTTGTCTTTATAAACGTCAAAATCTATCTTTTTTAGGATGAGATTACTGAAAAACCACAAAAAATGCCGGATATTACTTCTGATATCCTTATTCTTAAGTTGTGATCGAGCTTCCCAACCCACTAGATATGAAAAACATCCCACGCCTTCCGGAAAAATAACCACATCAAGTTCAAGCCAGAAATTCTCCGGATATCATGGATCGCGTGAACTTTTCTCTATCAATGCCCCCAAATGGAAAAATGGTCACCGCGGTGCAATTTCAATTACCTATGATGCACCATGGGGCATTAACCCCGTTTTCTCACTTGCCACAGATGCCGCCATACAGCGTGGGTTGAAGATGGACGTAGAAATCGTCAGTGAAAAACTGCTTTTCTACAGTCGTTTTCCTATAATTGCAAAAATGAGGACGGAACTGATACCTAATGGAATCGGTGTATTTGGACATGGGCATTCACATATAGACCATGACGCACTAGGATTCCACGATGCCTATCGCTCGTTCCAACACAATTTCAATTTAATGAGGAAATGGGGCCTCAATCCAAAAGTATATGCCTACCCACTCTTTGCCGGTCGAGATCAACGAACACAAGCCGCAAATAGACAAGCAGGCTTTATCGCGGCCAGAGGCGGAACAGAAGATCCCGATAGATATTATTTATGTGAAACAGAGCCATGCAAACCAGATAGTTGGTTTAACTTGCCCTCGGTCATTATGGGCTCCGCGAACTCACGCCATATTTCCAATCATAACCGACTACTACCCATTCTCCACGAAACATTATCACGTCGAGCATGGACAATATTGACGTACCATTCAATAGGTAATCCCGATGGCTGGGGTTATTATGAGTACAACGAGTTTCTAAAAGATCTTGACTTTATCAAAAACAACGACTTCTGGTCCGGCAATTTTGCCGATGTTACTTCATATGCAATTCAGCGTAAAGGACTTCAAATCCAAATTGGTCGGTATTTTGGTCGTGCTTTCCCCAAACAATTCGAAATATATATTGGCGATGGGTTGGATAATACAATTTATAGCGAACCATTGACTTTAGATTTTTCATTTGATGAAAGCCTTTCCGTACAATCTGTTCGGATTCAACCTTCACCAACTGTAGGCGACACGATTTTCACCGTCGACCAGAACCGACTAAGATTACACGTTGTGCCAAGAGAACGTCAATATACTTTATCGTTTATTTTTTAAATCAAAGAAACTTGTAGATTTGAGTTTCACCAAGACATTTATTTCCTCTTACCAGAATTACTTCCAAAAAACCGCATCCTAAATCTAAACGTAAATCTAAATACCGCTCTTTCTGAAGAAGAACGAAAACTTAATATATTTTAACGAGGATCTCCTGGAGCCCATACATATTCACTAACAGCCTCCATATTCAATTCTATGCCCCAACCAGGTCCTTCGGGTATGAAAATATAACCATCAACTATCTTCAACGGACGGTTTATGATATCATCTCTCCATGGTATGTCAGTAACCAGTTCCATCGGAGCAACGTTAGGTATAGATGCCATCAAATGCACGGCAGCTGCTATACCCACCGGACCCTTGGTGTTATGCAATGAAATAGGAACATGGTAGGTGTCAGAAATAGCCGCTATTTTTTTTACTTCTGTTATTCCGCCCGCATACATCAAATCCGGTTGTGCAATATCAACACCATCTAGCTCGAGTAATTGGCGAAAGTGACTCTTGGTGTTGAGGCGTTCGCTACCCATAACTGGGATAGATATTTCTCGCCGAACTTTGGAATAAGCAGATAGGTCTTCTGGTGGTACGGGATCTTCAAAAGCATACAAATTGTAATGTTCCAATTCACGAGCCAAACGAATACAGTTCGCCACCGTAAAACGTCCGTGACAATCAATCAAAAGCTTTACGTCTGGTCCTACTGCCTCACGTACTGCGGCAAAATGCGCAGCAGTTTGTTTTGGTTTTCCATCATCAAAATACTGATCAAAACGATAACCATTACTGGAGAGTACACTTCCTTTTATAGCTGTATAACCTTTGTCAACAATATGTCGAGCAGAGGCTACACTTTCTTCAACTGAATTACCTGAAAAATGAGTATAAACTTCTACTTTCTCCCGAAAACGACCACCCAGTAAATCGACAACCGGCAATCCTGCGACTTTACCCTTTATATCCCAAAGAGCCTGGTCTATACCACTCAAAGCACTCATCCAGACTGGACCAGCCATACGCCATATCCCTCCCATAGATGACCGGCGATAGATCTTGTGCCACAAAAATTCGATCCGCGACGGATCTTCTCCAATCAATTCCGCTTTCATATGCCTAATAGCCTCAACAACAACAGGTTCCTTGTTGGAATATGTCGCTTCCCCCAAACCAATCAGCCCTTCATCGGTTAAAACTTGCACTATCGTCCATTTTCGGCTCGGAGAATTTATGAGCATTGTATTAACGTCTGTTATTCTCATATTTCCGCATCCTTTGGAATCGAGTTTAGAATGTTTCCGTACGCCCACCAATGGATGGCGGTGCCATTAATCGTTGCTGCTGTTCCGTTGCATTCGGATAATCTTTTTTTTCATAATAATTCTCCGACCATGAAGAATGCCCCGGACTGTACTTGTATAACAAGCTTCTTCGCTCATGATCGGCTTGCCACGGTATCGTGCCATGAACCAAAGCTTCAGTGAAAATAATAACGTCTCCGGCATCAACTTCTACTTGCCGTACATAATGAGCCTTCTTTTCCCAATTTATTACCGTATCAGGAATGTGCCCGATAAAGTTACTTTTGTGAGATCCCGGAATACAGCCAAAACCTCCATCATTTGCACCAGCTTGAGTTAGACAAAAAGTGAAAACGGTAAGCCCGTTACGCATTACGCCATCGTGATAGCGGTACCAGTGATCTGCAGCTTGCACTCCGCTCTGCATCGTAGGACCTCCATGTAAACGTCCAGCCCTACCATTTCTACGCATGAATATGCTATAGTCATGATCAATTCTCACAAAAGGCCCCAGTAGCTCCTTGAGATAAGGTACAATACCAGGATGGTCCATCAAACATTGAGTAGCAGGTCCCCATTTTGAAACTTGGCCAGTGCGTCTTAATCCATTTTCAGGATAATCACCAGACCAAACAGAATCTGCTAATGCGTTAACTTCATCTACTTCGTTTGAACTTAATATTCCCTTCAGAACCAAATAGCCCTCAAGGTCAAAAATAAATTTTTCTTCCGGCGTCATTTGTCCCTCATTTGCGCGATATATACATGGAGGATTTATTTTGATTTAATTACTTAGATGTTTTAACACCAGATAAACCAAAGGAACTTAATCATGTCTGCCAAATATCGCGTTGGTGTAATTGCTTCCGGTCGTATAGCGCGCGAACACGGACGCGGTTGGGATGAATGCGAACACACTGAAATTGTAGCAATCGCTGACTCCCATCCCGATGCCGCCTCAAGTTACGCATCAGACTTCAAAGTAGAAAATCAATATTCTGATTATAGAGAGATGCTTGATAAAGAAAATCTAGATATCGTCAGTATATGCTCTTGGGACCCTCAACATGCTGAAATGAGCATCGCTGCGTCAGCGCGCAAACCTAAGGCTGTACTTTGCGAAAAACCGATGGCTATCTCTCTTGGTGAAGCAGACGCAATGATAATTGCAGCTCAACGCAACGATGTGAAACTAGCCATCGGCCACCAACGTCGATTTTATTCTTCATGGCGTGAAGCCCGAGCAATGATAAAAAAAGGGGCCATTGGAAAGCCAAGACGCCTCTGGTCTGCAATCCGTGCTGGAATGATGAACACTGGCTCTCATTGTATCGACTTTCAACTATATGCTCTTGGCGACCCAAAAGTTAATTGGGTAATGGGATCAGTAGAAAGACATACCGACCATTACGTTTTCGGCCACCGCGTGGAAGATCGCTGTGCTGGAATCATAGGATATGCAGGCGGTATAGAAGGCGTAATAGAAAACGAATTAAATGACACCTATGAGGTTGGAGCCCACATCTACGGCGAAGAAGGTATGATCGTTGTTAATGATAACTCATTGCGCTATATGAACGCATCAAGTAACGGGTGGAAAGAATTTGAGCCTACAGACAAGTCGCAGCACGGGTATGGCAATGCGTTTGTTGACCAGGCTTACGGAATTTGTCGTTGGATCGAAGGCGACTTTGAAGATTACTATGGAAAAGCTGAACATGGCCGTGCGGCAACAGAAATTATGATGGCTGTCTATGAGTCTGCGCGCGTACACGAGCGCGTTTCACTGCCCCTACAAACCCGTGCAAACCCACTCGATGTTGCTGTGGAGAGTGGTGTTATGCCTGTAACACGACCTGGCGTTTGGGACGAACGCTCCTTTTTGGTTCGAGGAGAGGGGATGAGTTGGTTGGGGAAAAAATAAATGAATGAAATACAGATAAACAACAAAGAACGGTTGAACAAACATTTGTCACAACAAAATTTAAATAAAGCCGTCGAAGCTATTAGAGAGGATGGTTATGTAATAATCCATGACATAATTGAACAGAGTAATATTTCAGCTCTCAGAGCTCGTATGATGACTGATATCAACAAAATTCTTTCGTTAGATATCGTACCTTATCAATTCAAAAAAGGTCATATACAACAAGATCCGCCACCATTTAGGCCCTTTTTATTTCGAGATATATTGGTAAATCCTTTTGTGGTCGACGTATCACATTACCTATTAGGTGATGGCGTAAAAAACGCATTTTACAGCGGTAATTGTTGCCTTCCTGGCAGTCAACGCCAACCGGTTCATTTTGACATGGGACACCTTTGGCCAAACTGGCCAAACTCCCACCCCGCGCACGCTCTTGTAGTAAATGTTCCAATAGTTGATATGAATCCAGAGAACGGTAGCACTGAACTATGGCCTCAAACACACTTAAATACTACGAGCAATGATAAAACTAAGGATATAAAAATCCCCAGCAGAATCATTGAGGCCCACCGACAAAAAATTAAACCTTTTCAGCCTATGATACCTATCGGAAGCATTCTCATTCGCGACATAAGGCTTTGGCACTGCGGCATGCCTAATAAAACAGACACGCCCAGACCAATGATTGCGATGATACATTATCCGCGCTGGTATGAAACAGGGATACCGATCCAATTTGCAACAGGCTCAGAGGAAGTATTAAAAGACGAACGGCTCACAACAATAGCAACGTTTTTGAATAAGCCTATCGACTACATAGGCCACAACAACACATACGATTACAACAATTTATAGGTTAATTGCGCGCGCTTCAACGTAGTAGCGCTTATCCTCGGCCTCGCCCATTGAAAATGTTTTTCTAGGTAAGGGACCATCTTTTGCGATTGCTTCAAAAAAAAGTTTTTTTTCTATTTTAGGTAGGTAAAAACCAATACATTTCTTCTTGTTTGATAAATTTTCTAAAGAATTTTCACCGTGTATGTAATCTATAGTTACAGATTTATTTACTTTAGTCAAATCATCGAGAAAAGACTGTAACGTTGCAACAACCAATTCAGAATTTGTCCTACCGACTCTAATCCAACCCTTGCTTCCTCCACTGCAAAATTCAATCCTATGACCTTGACCACCAAGTTGCTGATCCTTTGTTTGATATCCCCAGCTAAATTCCTGATTAGAAAAATACCTCGCGGCCGCATCCATCAACGGCTCTATGTCAATTCCGAATACAGCTCTATGTATTGGTTCAAAATCCAACCCACTGTCATGAAGATTAACCAATTCAACAAGAGCGTAGCGAGCGGGATGCTGCATTATGTCAACGTCGTTTCCTTCTGCTTTCTTTTTTATATTTTCCCAGACGGCTTTTGCTGTAGCAAACGAATGATTTCCATCCCCCATCGCATAGAGCATATTTGGCGTATTTTCGCTTAATTTAAACAAACTAGAAACTACGGAATCTATTTGACTCACGTCGCCTATATGGTAACCTTTGACGGACCCTCCCTCACCCATCAACTCACCTTCATAAAGAGGTTCAGAACATTTTCCAAACAAGGGATCTATCACTGTATATTCTGGATCGTTAATTAGGACCATTATATGCGGTATTTCGATCCGGGCTTTTGCCCGGACTTCAATACGCGGAGGCAAACGAGCCAACACAGTGCCCTCAGTCGTTCGAATAAGTTCTCGAGCACCTTCACGATAATCATAGTGCTCTAAATCAAGAGCAACTATTAACCCCCGTCGACTTTTTCCACTTCCAAGTTTGCGATTTACCGCAACGAATCCTGGTGGAAGAGTACGAAGTAAGCCATCGTCCAAATATTCCTCCATGTGGACATTAATCTCTTTAACAACCTCATTATGGTCCTTAGATTCCAGATAAACCTCAGGGAAAATCAGCCGAAGCGTCGAAGGGGCATTGCCAACATCTTTGTACACCCGATCCCAATATTCCGGCTCTGAAGTATACTGATCACAAGCAATAACCGACCACGTTTCCAATTTGACATCTTTTGCGGGTAATAAAATAGTTGGAACGTGTAAGGCAATTTCAGGAAAATTTAATTTCATATCATTAACATTCTATTAGGGGTTTCGCCCAAGAAACAAATTGCGGGAAAGCACGTTCGGGATCCTCTAATTCTTCATGCCACCTTTTCTCATGTTCAAACATTATCCATCCCTGATAACCGTTTGATTTTAACAATGCGATAGCATCTTTTAATCGCAACGATCCTTTTCCAGGAGCAACGTATCGCCAACCATCCTTCATCGCCTGTGGATGTGCAGGATTCAGAATGGCATCTTTTACGTGCGTATAAACTGTACGGCTCGCTATTTTTTTAAATATTTCCTCATGCGATGAATTTCCTATTCGAGCTGTATGACCAATATCCCACAGTATACCAAAAGCTGGAGTAGATACTCGCTCAAGCAACAATGAGCAATGATCTGGATCTATCCATGTATCATGGGTTTCTAACATCCAATTAATCTCGGCAGCACCATCGAGTCGTAAGATTTCTTCGATAGTTCGCATACCCTCATCGGCTAAACTCTTATAAGAATGAACGCCCGGATCTCCGCCACCAAACACCCGCACTTTGTCACACCCCAGTGCTCGAACAACTTCAATAGTCCGACGGGCTTCCTCTAAATTTTCCCTTAGCGACTCGCGTAAACAGATACGTATACTCGAGCTAATTCCAGAAACATCAAGGCAGAAATCTTCTAGCTTCATTTTCGTTGTCGAAATATGTTCTCTAAATTCTGGTAAAACCGTCACATCGAGGTTGCCCTCCAGACCACGAAAGTCTACTCCCTGGAATCCGAATGCACTGCACTTTTCAATGACCTCATCTATGCTCCAACCTGGGCAACCCAAAGTGGTGGTAGTAAGTTTCATTTAACCTTTCTCACTATTTTGCAACGATTCGACTACTGGGATAAGATCCGCAACCTGTTTAAGTCGCATCCAAGCACCGTCAAAATTTAGCCCAACTGTCATGCCACGTGGAATAACAACACATCTTAACCCTGCTGCGTTCGCAGATTGTAATCCACGAGGTGAGTCTTCAACAACTATACACTCGTTCGGCTTTAAGTGGTTACGTCTCATCGCTTCCAGATAGGGTTCAGGGTCGGGCTTTGAATTAAAATAATCTTCTCGAGCTAATACAAAGTCAAAAAATTTCAATACCTCTGTCTTTGAATGAATCAAATCAAAGTGAGCCCTTTTACATGAAGTAACTATTCCCATTTGCACTCGAGATTTTAGTATCTCCAATGTGTCGGTTACCCCTCCAATAGCACCAATACCATCCAATAGCAACTCAGAGTATCTTTTATTCCTCCAATTTTGAGCAGTATCAAGTTTTTCAGTTAGACCATTCTCATGTAATATAGCCAAAAGTCCTTCGCTCTTTCGCAAAAACAAATCGATATACCGCTCTTCATCAAATGAAATGTTATAACGAAGTAAGACCTCACGACAAGCTTTATAATACAAGTGCTCTGTATCAACCAAAACTCCATCATTATCCCATAATATAGCTTTAACCATAAAACCTGAACCTAATTGACATTTTTAAAGCAGAAAACTCTCTTTCACAATTATCACTCTTTGAGTCTACGTTCCTCTTCTTCTGCCCATTCACTGTCGTTTAATGGCATTTTATCTGGAGCTTTCAGACCCGCTTGCTCCCGCCACCTTAGAAGTGGATGATCGCGCTGAACTTGAGGCAGGTCAACGTGTCGGCCAAATGCAGCCGATTCAAAAATACCCATAATAATTTCTACGACATGACAACCNGAAGCACCGCTACACTCGTGGTCTGTGTTTTGATCTAAAGCACGCACATACTCTTCCACAAACCAATAGTCTCCCTCAGCCATCGGATTTGATTTATATTCCGCGCTTAGTGTCTCGAAGCTCTGTGGGTACTTTGGCACCAAAGGTTNCCAACGGTCTAAACCATCTTTGGGTAACGAATGTGGATTCGGAAGATACCATGCTCCATGTGGATGCCAAAGCAACCGCCCCTCACTNCCANACAGTTCTATCACATGCGCAGTTAAATCGTTTTTATTAAACCGATGTTGGAGGAGCGTTCCTATTACCCCATTTTCAAAAAGAAGCGAAGCAGATATGCGATCACCAACAATTATTCCGTTGCCGCGTGGAGCATGCAAGACATCTGAAGGAGAAATTGGGCGACCACGCACTGTTCCATGTGCCGTTACCCGCTGAACTGCACCTGCAAATTTTGTTAAACTCGTCAAAAGATGCGTTCCGATTTCCATCAATCCAAAACCACCATAATAACCTTTCCCACTTGCATAAATATGACGCAACTCTCCGATTTTCCCGGCCGAGAATGCCGACCATATAGCCTGTGTCCAAGCACTTACACGCCATTGATGGTGAACGGCTACACGTAAATTTCTCTCTACCGCCTTAGCCATTATCGCATCCGTTTCTGCAAGATTAAGGCCCATTGGCTTCTCGATGTCTATATTTACTCCATGCTCTAAAACCTGTAATGCAAGTGGAGCATGAAGATAGGGNGCCGTTGGAATTACCACGATATCAGGATCTACATCCTCAATCATTCTATCCGCATCATCGAAACGAGCCGATATTCCTAATTCATCTCCAAGGCTATCTCTGCGCGAAGCAACTATATCACACAAGCCGACAACTTCAGTTCTTGGATGAAAATGATAGGCATTTGCAGATGCAGTACCCCGCGCTCGGCAACCCAAAATAGCAACTCTATAATTTTTCATAATTCAATTATCTTTTACTTGAAAAACTTCTAANATCATCACGTTTCCAAACTACGCCCTACCGAATAGGGGTTTTCTCTGTTTACCAAAGGCAAGCCTACCCTGCTACCTTTAATATGAGACTCATGTACAGCTACAATCATCTCTTGAGCGGCCAAAGCATCTTCACCGCTTGAAGCCTCCACTACTTCACTTCCTTTTTCCATAGCTTCTAACAATTCTTTTACAATCCGAACATTCGAATAATGGGTTCGCTCATTTAAAGGAACTGCTTCCCATTCATCAATGTATACTCTTTCCCAAGCTACTTCATCGTTGGGAATAAAGAGCCCATCCTTATATATATACATCTCTCCATTGGGAGAATTTCTTAGTGAGAGAATCCCCTCTGTTCCATGTATTTCGAATCCAAAATGGCGAGTGTTACGTGAAGTGCTTTTATGATTGGGAAGGGACTCAAAATATCCTGTAACGCCATTTTTAAATGCATAGTGAGCCGTAATTTGGTCACCAGATATTAAGCCGATACCCTCATTCCCAATATGTGCATCCTCAACTCGTACTGATTTCCCGTTGCTCTGAATATGGGCATGAACCCACTTTACCGACGAACCTGCCATATAGCGCATACTATCCATCATATGAGGACCAAGCACCGCCAGATCTTCACCTCCGGATCGATGATCCCATTTACCGCGAGTTCGGACTACTTGTAACTGACCAATCCGACCCTCATCCACCCAACGTTTCGCTAACTGTTCATATGGGTTAGCACGCCGATGGGCAACTGCAACACAAACCTGGCCTTCTCTACATGCTTTTAACATTGAATCAGCTTCTCTTAATGTAGCTGCAAGAGGTTTTTCACAGAACAGCGCTCGAGCGCTCGACAAAGCCACCGCTCTCACCATTTCGCCATGGTATGTCACCACCCGAGGACAAACATTAACTATATCAACAGTTTCTTTTTCAAGCATATCCTCAAAGTGTGTATATCCACGTTCCGCTTGACAGCGAGTTTTAGCAGCATCAAGTCCGGCAGGATTTAAGTCTGCCACCGCCACAACTGCCACCTCCGACATATCCTTATAGACCAAGTCGAGTCCATGTCCATAATCACCTTGTCCTGTATGACCTATGATTGCGGCTTTGTATTTAGCTGACATAATTCTCTCGTATCTTGGTAAATTTGGAATAATCTTCCGTTTAACGTTTAAAAGAACGAAGCTTTCTAAGTTATGTAGCCGTTTTCTTTCATTGCAGTTAATAAAAAATCAAAGTCATGATCTTCTTTATCAGTTTTCCAACGTCCCACAGATTCTGGTCGAAGAACAATGCGCCCTAGCGGAATGCCTAAAAAGGATTCCAATTTTGCGAGAGTATCTTCTTGGTTCATTACGAAATCTTCAAATCTCACATCAATACAATTAACGGGCCGAGGCGTTGCCTGCATAAGATCATATTGATATTTCCATGAGATCGCCCTTCGCCTACGAATATTTTCTGTTTTTGGATATTCAATGCCAAAATCTGACAAATCATCGGTTTTATGACCACTGATGATGCTATCTCTGGGATCTCGCAACCAATGAATGTACTTGGCATCAGGAAACATCCTGGTTATCCACGGATAGATAAGTGTCGTTTCCGGTAGTTTCCAGCCTTTATGCTCCGCAGGGTCAAGTAGCACGTCTTCCAAATAAGCATTTACCAAATCAATAAATTCTGGGTCTATCTCCACATCATTTAAAGCATCAAGATTCCATCTCAGCTCCCCCTGCCACTTCACATATTTGGCCATGACTCGACAAGCATCGTACAATTTTTGTGGCGGTATCTTATCCCCAGATCGATTCTGACAGTTGCCCATAAAAACACCACTAGCATAGAGCGTATGTGAAATAGCCCTGGTACCACCGTGCCCACGACCGATTACAGTAATCAGAGACATAAGCCACTAAAAACCTTTCTCATTTGTATAGTAATCAACCTCATCGACAGTAAAATGAAGACCGGAAATGTAAGGCTGTTCGTTCAACTTCCAATGCCCATAAGTCGCAGTAAAAATTGTTTGGTCAGATAGAAGTTCAAGAGCTGGATAAGCACAATCAGATCCTTTATTGTTTTTCATAAATCTCAACTTAAACTGTCCAACATGCCCACAAACTAAATCATCATAAGTGCCTAACCAACCGACCCAATCTCCCCATGTTGGTGAATTTGACGCCATATCTCGAAAAGAGATCAATATCCGACCATCGTTTAGAAACAATGCCTGGTGTCGATCTCCGGTCAACACATCCGGTAACTCTCTGGGTTTAGTCCAACTTTTTCCTTCATCATCAGAAAAAACGACCATCGAGTTGTATTTGCGGCTATTTTCACGTAGTATAATGCAGAGTTGATTACCATCTGATGAACGCAAAATGCAGGGTTCACATAAATGTGCCACATCGTCTCGAACAACTTCTTTAGGCTGTCCCCAAGTTAAACCACCATCGTATGAATAAACAGCATAGACTACGAACTGTTCAGATTCAATCATAGAATTTTTTAAAAAACGTCCATCATCATGGAAAAGTGCCATATAACTTTGATCTTTTAAACGCATAATGTCTGACATCGCAACAATCCCACCAAAATCGCCAATAGGCTTTAATTCACTCCAAGTAAGACCATCATCTTCACTTGAGGCCGAACGTATTGGATAAAGCCCTGAAAATACGAATAAACGCTTTCGACCAAAGTCATCCACAATTCGGTAGATAGTTGGAACTTCCTGAGACGACGCCCATGATTCAGGTACTGGTTGACGTTTACTCCATGTACGGCCACCATCTTCGCTCTTTTTTAAGACTATCGAACCTTTGCCATGACCCTTAGGATATACAATCCACATAGATAGCCCATCTTCTAACAAGACCGTTGTCGGATGTCCTAAATACTGGTCCGGCTCGCGATCAATAACAATGTGTCTAGAAAAATCTTGAGCAAAATCAATAAATGGAATTACAGGAGAAACCCCTAGCTCATTAGGCATATTTTAAATCATAATCTTTCACGTCTAAACAAGGAAATAAAAAAGATATTTCAAAAACTTTCATCGAATGTAATTGAGGGCTTCCAACCTAAACGCATTTCAGTATAAGCAACGTCTGTAGCAAGGAACCCACCGGGCGTCGCCATTACATAAAAGCATTCATAGTCTATATCTTCGACCTCCAAAGCACAAACCAAAGCCGAAGCAACATCTCGTCGGTCAATAGCNCCCCAATAAAAACCNTCAATAGTTGAGCCGTCGGTGGTAACCATTTTTTCTGCATCGATTATTCCCCATGGTCTAATTGCCGCAACAGATAGATTATGTTGCTCATGAAAATTTCGAGCCAGTTCTTCCTGCATTANCTTTGACAGAGCATAGGGCCCTGAAGCTTTTAATGGATACAAATCTCTATGTAGAAATGTTGATGGAGGACTGGGATAACCGGTATGCACAGCCCCACTTGAAGTATGGACAAAACGCTTTATTTCGCATTCCCGAGCAGCCTCCAACATGTTGTACATACCACTCACATTAACCGTGAATCCTAACCCGTTTCCACCATAGGAATCATTTGGAGCCATTATGGTATTCACAATAGCGTCGTGACCTTCCACAATTTTCAACAACTCTTTATAGTCCAAAACATCGCCTATGAGAGCACCTGAATAATTGTCTAAAGCACGAATATCGAACGCGGTCACTTCATGACGGTCTTTCAGCAGATCTAAGGCAATACGACCAACAAAACCTGCTGCGCCTGTTAACAATACTCTCATGGTATTACCTTATGGTTCTTTTTGAACGGAGAAACTTCCCGCTTGCTCTCGTAAAGAACGCATCATAGATCGAATATCCCCAATACCTCCAATAACTACTACAACCTCCACAAGAAAAAACAAGAAAACAGAAATTGCCAAGGTAACAGTCCAAAATGTCTGCCAACCAATCATAATATTTTCCTTTTAATTATCTAGACACAGTGGTCAATGGTTTAGGTGGATGAGAGGACTGGGTCAATAACGATCCAACAACAAGAAATAAGAAACTCGCAATGTAGGTAATTATACCCACTAACTTGTCTTGAACAATCCATTCTAAATGACTCGGTAAAACACCTGTATCACTAAGAAAAATTGATGTCAATGGTAGTGTACCGGCTATGCAAAGCGAAGCCAAGGTACCTGGCGTATTCGTACGCTTCCAGTATAAACCCATGGCTGTAGTCAGAAGTACACTAGCGCTATACATGGTCCCCGTTATCGCAATAAATCGAAAAAATGTCTCTGGCGGAGAATAGAGATAGCCCCAGCCTAAAACAAATAAACCGCAACCTATGACCGAAAAACGGGTTAATAAGATTTTCTGGCGATCTCTTAGAGATGGTTTTAATGGTAATACTATATCGTTAACTAAAATTGAACTCCAACAAAGTAGATAACTATCAAAAGTGGACATTAATGCAGCCAAAGCTGCAGCAGTTACAAGGCCACGTACTCCAGCAGGCAAAATTTGTGACAAATATGCGGGCATAGCTGCAGCGGTATCTGGACTGCCGTCAATCAACGGTAGAGGAATTGCACTGTCACCTGCAAAATAAGCAAGGGCGCATACTCCCCACATCATCGGCATAAGGGCTCGGCCAAGAAATGACAAACCGATAAATCCGTAGAGCTTTCGAGAAGTCTCCCCATCGACCGTGGAAAGTGCTCTAGAAAGTGCTGGTGGCCACATCCCGGTAAACGGAAGACCAAATATCAGCCATACAATAAAGAGCCATCCTAAATCATCACTAACGAAAGGATCAAACCCACCTATTCCGTACTCACTCTGAACAACACCAACAACTGTCTCGTAACCAACATGTGTGATAGCATAATATGTCGTAAGAACAACACTAGTGAAAAGAATGATAAATTGAACGTAATCTGTTAAGATAACCGAAACCATGCCTCCTACTACAGTATAGGCTAANACNAGTAAAAGAAGACCAATCATTAGATACGGAAGGGCTTCTGGGGGCAAGCCCACCATATAAAGCATGAACTTTGCACCAAGCACTAAAAATAAACCCATATTCATAAGGCCCGCCGCAAACGTTATGATTGCAGCTAATATTTGTGTGCTGCGTCCATACCGCATTCCAAAAAATTCTGCGATAGTNCGCATATGTAATTCACGAAGACCCTTAATAATGAATCCCGTTTTCCCCACGAACATAAAACCCAATAGCGAGATCAGACCTATTGTAAACGCGGAGAATCCACTTTTATATCCCTGTTCAGAGAAATACATGAGTGTAACTAACCCCAATTCCGTGGCACCCATGGTTGCCATACCCAAATAGAGTTTCAGACTTCGACCCGCAAGCAAAAAAGAGTCATAGTTGCTTATTAGCTTTCGAGTAAAAACTGCAATACAAGTAGTTAGCGATACGAATGCAATCACTACAGCCCAATCAATCCAGATAAAATTCAAGGAATCTACTCCTAATTAGACGGGAGAAATTATTTTTGAGATGTCCGATTTCCGTGAAANCCAAATTATCNAGTCCGTCACTGAACATCGAATATCAGAAGTGNAAAATGTAAACATCCACACATAAAAAAGATAATGGAAATATTACTTATTTTTTCAGAGCCAATGCTAAAAGTTGTGGCGGACGACCTGACCCACCTAATGGTAAAATTAAATACTGATGCCCCTTTTCCATATAACTCATCATATTGCCATTCACTTCTGAAGGCAAATCAAAATCTGCTATTTTGGCTCCCGTTTCTAAGTCGTAAGCACATAGAGTTAAGCNAAATGCTGCTATCACCATTTCGGGTAACGTAGCAACGAATGTTCGCGTGGGCCAACCTAAATCGCTTAGGTTCATATCGATTAGTTTAGGGTGATCAACAGGGCCTCTACCTGTTGGCGTTACCCACATATGTTCACCCGTTGACATGTCAACAGCCGTAATCCGACNATACGGTGGCTTGGTTATAGGCAAACCATAAGGGCCCTGTAGCGGCTCACGTGTGTGGGTAGTATACTGTGTCATTCCAGCCCGTTTAACAGGCTTTAGACGCACCACCGACGGTAATGTATGGGACGGTATAAACAATATTTTGTGCAATGGATGAAAAGAGGCTCCAGCCCAGTCCGCTCCTCCAAGCAAACCGGGTAGCACTATGGTTCCACGTTCACTCGGAGGGGTATAAAGATCACCAGAATCATATTTTTTTGCTATTGCAATAGCTTCATTTCTCAACTCACTGGTAAAATCTATCAAATCGTCTTCACTAAGTCCCTGAACATCAAAAGCAGCTGGTTTCGTCGGAAAAGGCTGGGTCTCAGAGGCTCGTTCACCTGGAACCGTCGAAGCAGGCACCCTACGCTCTTCAATTGGCCAAACGGGTTCGCCATTTTCTCGATCGAAAACGTAGCAGAATCCTTGCTTCGTAACCTGTGCTACTATATGCCGAAGTTTGTTGTCTATTTTCACATCCATCAATACTGGTGGTGCGGGAGGATCATAATCCCACAAACCATGGTGAATCAACTGATAATGCCATACACGTTCGCCCGTAGCCGCTTTGAGGCAGACCAAACTATCACCAAAAAGATTGTCGCCTAAGCGCCGTCCTCCATAAAAATCCTGACTCGGCGTACTAACCGGTAAATAGACGTAACCGAGTGTCGTATCAGCACTCATTGCAGCCCAAACATTTGCAGCACCGGAGTACTCATTAGAATTCTNTTCCCAAGTATCTACACCATATTCATCTTTCCTTGGAATTGTATGAAAAGTCCATTTCAATAAGCCGCTGCGAACATCATAACCACGAACATCACCAGGTGGCATATGGGTAGGAGGCAACCGCCGTCGAATATCGTTCATTGCGGATCCTACGACGACAATTCCGGCACAAACGATAGGCGGCGACGTAACTCCTGTCACCTCTGGGTCCTGTGGGCGATCAGACCCCTTCAATAAATCCACAAACCCACCTTCACCAAACTCTTCATCTAACTTGCCATTTTTCGCATCTATGCTGTATAGCCTATCGTTAGCAGTCCCATAGAAAATACGTTCAACCGTCCCATCGCTCCAATAAGCTATTCCGCGCGAGTTTCCTAGAAAAGACGGCCTTTTCTCCCAGACGCCAGGATCAAAATTCCAGATCTCCTCCCCCGTTGCGGCATCAACAGCACAAAGCACACCTAGCGGAGATCCATAATAAAGTGTGTTGGATATTTTTAGGGGCGTCCCTCGGTTTGCCCCATGACTTAAACCGTGCGTTGAGGCAATATCTTTATCTGGCGCAGTGTAACGCCAAACTATCTGCAACCGATGGATGTTTTTTGGATTTATTTGCTCAACATCAATAAAGCGTTGACTCGTAGCATCCCCGGCATAATACTTCCAATCCGTGCTCTGGGCATAATTGTTAAGACTTAAAAAAATCAAAACTATTGANGTTTTAAAAACCAATAGAGCGGCCTGTATTTGAAAATGAGTTATTATTTTTTCAACTTTTTAAAATAGAGATTTACAGTANTTGCTACAATTAAGTTGACGAGATCGTCTTTGCTTCAGTGATTAAGCATTATCCCACCNTTAATTATTTTAAAGAGTAATTTTTATGTCAGAGCAACCACATGTTTTATTGATAAGCACCGATCACTGGCCAGCTGCTCTTTTGGGCGCGGCAGATCATCCGTCAATCTTAACACCTACTTTGGATGAATTGGCACGCAGCGGTACTAGATTTACTAACGCATATACAGAGTGCCCNATTTGTATACCCGCACGAAGAACACTTATGACAGGTACCTCCCCAAAAACTCACGGCGACCGAGTTTTTAAAACNAATGAACCTATGCCCAACATACCAACTCTAGCTCAGACTTTCCGTAATNCGGGCTATCAGGCCTATGGAGTTGGTAAGTTGCATGTTTATCCGCAGCGGAACAGGATTGGATTTGATGATGTCATATTAGCTGAAGAAGGACGGCCTCAATTAGGCGCAATAGATGATCATGATATNTTCCTCTCAGACCAAGGATATACAGGACAAGGTTTCGGACATGGAATGAGTAACAATGAGTACTCCTTTCGCCCATGGCATTTACCAGAGCATACCCACGTGACTAACTGGGCGACAAACCAGATGTGTCGAATGATCAAGCGTCGAGATCCAAAAAAACCTGGGTTTTGGTATCTCTCTTTCTGTCATCCACACCCACCTTTAGTTCCACTAACCAGTTACTTGGATCTATACTCAGACATCGAAATCGACGATTCTTTTTGCGGATCCTGGTCGAGCAATCCCAAAATACTGCCTTTTGCACTCCAACAAATAGAAAACAAAAATGCTCATATAAATAAAGCGGAAATTAAAAGAATCAGACGCGCCTTTTATGCTCTGTGTACTCATATCGACCACCAATTGCGTTTAGTGCTCGGCACTCTTCGCGAAGAGGGACTGCTAGAGAACGCAATTTTACTTTTCACCTCTGACCATGGTGACATGTTGGGAAATCACGGCCTCTGGGCTAAGCGCCTTTTCTATGAAGGATCCGCAAATGTACCGATGATATTAGTAGGTGGGCGCAACAAACGTGTCGAACATCATAGCGTCGACCATCGTCTGGTAGGATGGCGCGACATAATGCCGACCCTTTTAGATTTAGCCGAGATAGACATACCAAAAACTGTAGAAGGCTTATCAATGGTAGACTCNAAAAAGCGAGAATCGCTCTATGGAGAATGTGGAGAAGGTCACGTAGCTACCCGCATGTTACGCGACGAACGCTACAAATTAATCTACTACCCGACAGGAAATCACCTACAGCTATTTGACCTGCAGAAAGACCCTAATGAGATGGTGGACCTAAGTAGATACGACGAACACAAACCTAAATTAGAACATCTAACAAAAATTCTAATAGGCGAATTATATGATGAAGACTTAGAGTGGATATCTCAAGAAACGCTAATAGGCCTACCCGACCTTCCATTCACACCAGGTCCAAATAAAAGCCTTTCGGGAGTTCGTGGAAGCCACTTTCCTCCCCCGCCAATTGATACATCCGGATCAGTCGTAGGTATTCCATAGGGCAAAATAATTGGACGCAAAAAACTTTCTTTTTATCCTTTCAGACCAACATCATCGCAGATTTAGCGGTGCATATGGTCACCCGTGTGTTGAAACTCCGAATCTCGATGCCCTAGCGAAAAGAGGAACCATATTTGAAAACGCTTATACCAACTGCCCAATCTGTGTGCCTGCTCGGGCATCTTTGGCAACTGGACGCTTTGTACACGATATAAAGTTTTGGGACAATGGACATCCATATGATGGATCCATCCCCTCTTGGCATGCTCGCTTGCGAGAACAAAAAATTTTGTGTGACTCGATAGGAAAGTTGCATTTCAAAGGGTTGGGAACGGACCATGGATTCAACCGCGAAATCGAACCGCTACACGTCGTAGATGGAGTGGGCGANACCCTAGGATGTATTCGGGATAATCCTCCTCTTCGAGACAAAGTCCAAGAATTAGAAAATGCCGGCGGAGGCAATTCAACCTATTTAAAATACGATACAAGATGCGCTGCCCACGCACGAGACTGGCTCAAAAGTCACAGAACCNANAAACAACCTTGGGCATTATTCCTCAATTTNGTTTGCCCTCATCCACCATACATCGGACCTAATAAATATTTTAACAAATACAAAAATGTGGATTTCCCTTTGCCACCCCAATGGGAAACAACCAATTGGCCTACCCATCCGTCCATAATGGAGTTTAGACGTTTTTTTAGTTTTGCAAATGGGCATACTGAAGAGTCTATACGGAGAGTGAGTGCAGCATATATGGCGGCGGTNTCCTTTTTAGATTACCAAATCGGTACTGTAATAGCAGAACTTCAAAAATCCGGTTTAGCTGGAGAAACTCGCATAATTTATAGCTCCGACCACGGTGAATGTCTGGGTGCAAGAGGCCTGTTCGGAAAATTCACTCTTTACGACGAAGCAACTGCTGTTCCGTTAATCATGGCTGGACCTGATGTACCACAAAATAAGGTAGTTAAAACGCCTGTATCCCTAATAGATATTTTTCCAACTGCTATAGATTGCGTAGGAGCCANGTTGGTAGATAACAATTTACCNGGTAATTCTCTATTTGAGATCGCAAATAATTCAGATAACGAACGTACCGTTCTAAGCGAATATCACGCTCTCGGATCTAAAAACGCAAGCTTTATGCTTCGTAAGAGCCGTTACAAGTACATTTATCACGTAAACAATCCCCCCCAACTATTTGACTTAAGAAATGACCCGCTTGAAATAGATGACCTATTCTACAAAAAAAAATATTCGACGATTTCTAGTGATTTTGAAAAAGATTTACGAAGCATACTTAATCCGGAAGAGGTAAACCAAACGGCGCATAACGATCAAAAATTGATGATACAAAATTGCGGTGGCAAAGATGCAATACGCTCAAAAGGTGCATTTGATCACTCTCCTACCCCTGGGGAAAAACCTCATTATCGAATCCATTGAAACAATGACCCTACTTTTTCATCACGTACATAGTTTGCCTACTCTTTTTTGGTAAGTTAGTTTTTCAAGGCTCGTCTGAGTTACCTTCTTAAACACATGAGCTTTATTTATGATAGATACGCAAAAAGATTTAGAGTTCGTTTGCGATCAAGCTATGTCTGTTTCTGCNGTCGCCATAGATACCGAATTTGTTTGGAACCGAACATACTATCCAAAACTCGGTGTTGTACAACTCGGGATCAATGAACGTGAATGTTACCTGATAGATGCCGATGCGACTATGGACCTCTCGCCTCTTGGTAAATTGATCTCAGATCCGGAAATTGAAAAAATCCTACACGATGCCCAACAAGACCTAGCAATCATTCGACGGGCAACCGGTGCATTCCCACGCAATATTTTTGACACACGCCGAGCAGCTGGGATAGCTGGGATAGGCTCCACCTGTTCTCTTGCATTATTAATCGAAGAGATTTTCGGCGTAACCTTGGATAAAAGCGAAACAAGAACAGATTGGTTAAAGCGCCCGCTGACAGAGGAACAAATCCGTTATGCCATAGAGGATATTAGTTATCTCCACGCCGCAAGAGACCACCTAATCACAAAAATCGAAGAAATGGGTAGAGCAGATTGGCTTCTTGAGGAACTATCCAACTACGACGAACCAAACCAGTACAGAGAGAGAGACCCTAGACTACAGTACGAACGAATAAAAGGTGTAGGACGATCGGCACCTCGGGAACGTGCCATATTNCGCGAGTTAGCCGCATGGCGCGANAAAGAGGCTCGTCGACGAAACAAGCCGCGAAATCATATACTGTCNGATGATGTTATATTAAAACTTGCTAGGCTCGCTCCTAAAACATCTGATGCAATAAAAAACGTTCGCGGTGTTGGACGGAGNNATATTATAGATATTCAGAAACAAATTCAATCCGGATTAGAAGTTCCCGATATAGACTGTCCCCGTAAGAAACGACACAAACGTTTATTAAACGATGAAACCTTCGACGACTTACTTCACCAATCTATGAAAGTATTGCGGAGTCAATGCGAAATTTATGGATTGGACGCTCCGTTCGTAGCGTCTCGAGCTGAGGTAAGGTCCNTACTATATTCCTATATCGAGGGTGTCGAAGTATCGTTGCCCATCACAAAGGGATGGCGAGAAAATATCGCTGGGAAACACATAATTAATTTACTTGATGAAGCTAAAATAAAAATGTTTTAGCGATAATGGATTGCTATTAAATATATGTCAGAAATAAAAACCCCCTTAGGAGAGTTGTTACTTAACATTGGCATGGACTTAACATCTGCCCAATTGACTGCACAACTCCTTACCATTTTTATNACAATATTAATTGCTTTTTTTGCTCATTCCATAGCTCGCGGTCCTCTGCTCAGGGCAATTCAAAAAATTGTAGCAAAAACTAATACCCAGTGGGACGATGCTTTGATAGAGCGAAGAGTATTACACCGACTCGCTCATTTAGCTCCTGGTTTAATCATCTATCGTTTAGCCCCATTAGCTCTACAAGATTTTGATCAGGTAGAATCAATCGTTCACACCGGTTCAAAACTTTACCTTCTTTTTGTCGGCACAATAACCATCGATGCTCTGCTCAGCGCCGGGTTGGATATTTATCGAACTACTAATGCATCCAAAGAAATTTCGATCAAAAGTCTGATACAATTTGTTAAGGTAATCCTTTATTTCGTAGCCGGCCTCTTCGCCCTTTCCATCCTTTTAAATCAACCTCCTAGCGTACTGATCGGCGGACTAACTGCGCTTACCGCTGTCTTACTTTTGGTTTTTAAAGACGCAATCTTAGGTCTTGTAGCAGGTATTCAACTCACGGTAAATAGAATGGTTGCACGCGGTGACTGGATTGAGATGCCAAAATATGGTGCTGATGGCGATGTTTTAGACGTCTCCCTTACGACTGTAAAGATCCAAAACTGGGATAAAACTATTACTACTATTCCATCTTACACATTAATCAGTGAATCATTCAGGAACTGGCGCGGCATGAAAGAGTCTGGTGGACGGCGGATCAAACGCGCAATAAACATAGACCTTTCGAGCGTTTCCTTCTGCGATGAAGAAATGTTAGCTCGTTTTTCACAAATCCAATACATAACTGAACATATCGATAGCAAAAGAACTACATTAGCTGAATACAATAATTCTAACAACATCGATCTCAGTCACCTAGTAAATGGTCGTCGTATGACAAACATAGGTACTTTTCGCGCTTACATTATAGCCTATTTGAAAAATCATCCTGATATAAGTGACGAGATGACGTTTTTGGTTCGGCAATTGGCTCCAACGGACTGCGGGGTCCCCATTGAAATCTACGTCTTTTGTCGGGACACCGTGTGGGCAAACTATGAAAGTATACAAGCAGATATATTTGATCACATTTTTGCGATCACACCTGAATTCGATCTTAGGATATTCCAACGACCTTCCGGTACAGATTTGAAGGGTTTAACTCGCTAAATAATTTTGGCACTATTTTGATACACACCTACATAAATACCCCCGTCGGCATCTTAGAAATAACCGGAAGCAGTACGCGGATAGAAAAGGTTTTTTTCTCTAACAGCACCCTTGTGTCTACAAAAGGCTTAAACCAAATCAATGCTTTTCCCTACCCAATTTTAGAGCAATTTCACGAATATTTTTCTGGCGTCAGGCGCANNTTTGACTTAATTATTACGCCTAACGGAAATCTATTCCAAAAAAAGGTATGGTCTACACTTCAATCTATCCGATATGGAGACACTGTCTCTTATTCAGAGATTGCTTTAAAAATTGGACGCCCAAAAGCAGTACGATCTGTGGCAACTGCAATTGGTAAAAATCCTTTACCGATCATAATTCCCTGTCATCGTGTAATAGGTAAAAACGGAGCGTTAAGGGGTTATATTGGCGGATTAAAGATTAAACAAACTTTGTTACATATTGAAAAAACATTTGCAAAAACAACAAAATCATTCCCATGAGTACATCGGCATCCCATCAACACCTTCTATCCTAAGCGCTACAGAGCCCAAATTTTGATATAAACTCTTAAGCGTTATCAAATTGAAAAACAACACTCTAGTTAATTGCGCTTCACAAGGGTCGTCGGAAGAAATATGAAAAAGTCGTAGCAAATGTTGCGGAGGTATAGAGCGCGTAGCGATACCGGTATCTACTAATTGGAAATAATGAGGTCGACANCCACCCGTATAACTTATTTGTATTGCAAGAGTATCTCCAAATACTGCAGTATCAATTACTTTTAACGGAACGGAATTTGAAGGACTATTTTCCCTTTCCGTAAGGGGCAATAAATTGAGATCGTTTCTCGTGAATTCTGTCTCTTTATTTTCGGTTTCAGATACACACTTTCCTTCTTCTAATGCCAACTTTGGCTCTTGTATGTATATACAATCCGACGTGGTNTGTTCCCTGATATTTAGATCGTGTTCAAGACGATTATAATTTGCTACCTTATTTAATAAAGTTTCTGCTTCTNTAGCAGTATCAGAGTAAACTAGATATTCCCAAGGTCCACCACAGGGTTTAGCTCCGAAGGCAACAGCACGACAATTATAAATTTCACCTTCTTCTTGAACAAGACTTACAATCTCGTTTCGCAACTTACCCAATTGATTGCGGTCTACCTTACTATCNTCAAGTTTTATTATGCCTTTACCACAAGCAAATAACATTGAGGTAAATAAAAAAAACCCCGTCGACAACATATTCAGTTCCTTGTAAAATGACTTTATAATAACTCTTGCTTGTCGTAAGAGTATTTTACCTATTTGTCCTATCCAATATGTTCAGGAATTCAACAAATTCGATGTGATATTTAGACTCCAACTCGTGCGCATATTTTTGTTGAACCATTTTATCAAATCCGTTAAACGTAAAGTTTAACAAAATCGCTATTATATTTCCTCTCCGAGGCACCGGCAAAAAATAAATTTGTTTTCCAAATGTCTTTCTCATTCTAATTTTAATNTTTTCAAGCTCGGCTGNTCTCGTATTTCCCCAAAGGTTAACNGATATAAACCCTGGACTNCTTAGTTTATCCCTGCAGCGATCAAAAAACAATTCACTGTGTAATACTGGTGCCATTCCGTTATCAGTAAAAAGATCAATAAAAATGCTATCGTATTTTACACAATCAGTCCGAATTAAAAATTTTTCGGCATCCATCAAATTTATCGACAAATGGAGGTCTTTAGGGAGTAAAAAGTAATCGTGGGCTAACTGGACGACAGCCTGACGTAANTCTACAGCCTCCACTTTATTCAATTCCATTTTTTCTAAAAGGAATTTCGCCAATGAACCTCCACCCAAACCCAGAATTAGTGCGGAACATGGTTTAGGTCTAAAGAGGAGGCCCGCAAGCATCGCACGGCAGTAAGACAGTTCTAACTTATTGGGGTCATCCAAGGATATTGCGCTTTGTCGTGCACTTGAATTAAAATGCAACGTACGCAAAGCCTTATTCTCAACCACAGCAATATCACCGTANGAATCTCTTAGAAAAAAAACAACATCTCCGTCATAAAACGGTTTCTTTTTATCGAGAGTTGTTTTCTTTTTCAAACGCCAGATCCTTCCATTTTTGATAATTTGGAGATAGAGTCATCGCTCCTTCTGGCTGCTCTAACAGTCGTCCACCACTTCCTCTAGGGTCACCTCGCTTTTCATTTATCTCAGCTAAGCATCTACGCCAAAAGCTTAGCCTTCCCGATTTAACAGGGTCCTTNGATAAATCAAAACATTCACCTGGATCACTTGTTAGATCAAAAAACTGTTCGTCACCTGTGTGATGAAACCAAATAAATTTTTCGCGCCCATCNGTTATATACTGCATCCCGTGTGCGTGATCATAGCACGTTGTATGCTCTCCTTGTACAAATTCACGCCACGGAACTGATGAGTCTTCAGCAAGAGACAATAAACTTTGACCATCAACCGACTCAGGAATAATAACGGTAGCGGCATCCAACATAGTTGGCATTATATCCCGTAATTCAATAGGTGCTTCNATTTTCTTTNCCCTATCAAAATTCCAAGCCTCTGGAAAACGCATAACGAAAGGCACCCGAGCCGAACCTTCATATCCATAAGTCTTCCGCCAATGATGATGGTCACCCATCATATCACCATGATCAGACGTAAATATGATCAAAGTATTTGCATATGCATCTGGATCTCTATGACGTAATTCGTAAAGCAGTCTTCCTATTTGATGATCTATAAAAGTTATGTTACCGTAATATCCAATTCGGGCTCTTTCCGTTTCGCGTACACTACGACGNCTACGAGGTGCATTAACGTCTGCTATGACTTCATCAAAAGATACAGCCCAATCCCCTACAAAAGGCTTTGGTATTTCCGGGTTATCTGCATACATGTTCCAATAAGATTGTGGGGGGTCGTAGGGCGAATGAGGACGAGCAAATGACAGCCATAAAAAAAAAGGCGCTGAAGGGTCACGGTTTTCCAGAAAACGAATACCTTCACTAGCCGTCCAATATGTTGGATGCATGTGCTCAGGTAAATGAGAGGGTCTAGCCATCCAACTATTCCAATCTATGCTATGGTCCCTATACCCATAATTACCCTCTTTATTCTGTTCAAAGAACCGTTGATAATCGCTGACAAANTTAGGATCTCCTTTTCTNCCACTCTCGTCCAACACCATATTNTGAAATCCGTAGAGTCGGCGTTGAGGAAAATGATGTGCTTTACCTACCAATTGCGTATGGTAGCCGGCTTTAACTAATTCACCAGGCAACGTAGAAGGGTATTCTAACGCATCAATACCTGTCATTGTTAACCTTCNGTGATTCCATTGATCCATACCAGTAATTATAGCTGCCCTTGCTGGCGTACAGGACGGAACAGAGGAATAGGCATATGGAAAATACAATCCATTAGCAGCCAATTCATCTATGTATGGTGTTTNTACTACCGGATGATCAGCGCAACCAAGGCAATCGCCTCGCTGCTGGTCCGTGGTGATCAACAATAGATTTGGAGGCGAAGACGGCATAGGTANCTCTCCCAAAAANTTTANACTGTGGAGCTATTCCCCCACCGAGTTGCTATAAGAGCATCAATTATTATTTGTCCAAAATGAAAGGTAATGCAAGGGATGGCTATTAATCCCTTTGTATCTTCAGGAACTGGGAAAAAGGCCAGTACCGTCATAGCTACAGGTATCGTCTTTTGACTAGATAATAATACAACAGCCTTACCTTCCTTCCAATCAATTCTTAATACTCTGACTACTCCGGCNTTAAAAATGAGGTAAAAAACATGAATAAATACACCTGCNAAAATCAAAACTATTAACTCATTCATATTCACTTCAGCCAAACGAGTTGACGACTGACTAAATTTCATCCAAGGCACACTTATAAGAGCCAAGTTGCTTATTACACTCAATTTCGGCCGACGCTTGTCTAACCAATTCTCACTAAATTTGCGACAGAATTTACCCAAAAATAGGGGGCAAAGAATAGATACGCATAGATTCAACAACAGATTTCCCGCCGATATTTCTACAGGACCAATGAATTGTAATAGCGGACCCACTAAAAATACCAATGCAAATGGAACAGTTACAATACCACCGATGTTCGTTAAAACCGTTAGTAACAAGGCCAAAGCTACGTTTCCACGTGCCTGACCCGTAAGTGCGACTCCCGATGAAAGTGTTGTTGGCATACAACAAAACAAGGATAATCCGATTTGAAAAATAGGGTCTATCGGTAACATTACGGCCAACATCACACCAATTAATGGAGTTACAAATAAAATAGAGCTACAACCCCAAACAATACCCTTCCAAGCAGATACTGCTCTCCAGATTTCATCGGTTTTGAGAAGTAACCCTGCTATAAAGAAAATGATACTGATAACGACGGAGGCAGTTGGAAGTTGTGCCATGTAGATGCCAGGAGCAGGAAAGAAAATGCCCACGCATACCGCAAGCAACAATCCCAATGGTAGAAACTGCTTTTGAATAAAAGAGTTCATAAATAGCCTAAAAAAAATCCGGATCGGAATTGGAACCGATCCGGCGAGAAACTTTTCAGAAATCAAAACGCTAACTAATTAGCCTCCATGGCTTCCTGTTCATTGTTAAATTTCTCACGATCCGAACTTTTCAAGTCTTGCATAAAACATCTCGCACATTTTTTATCAGAAAAAAGCTCGTTTAGAAACCACTTTAATCTAGATCGAGTTTCCGAACTTATCAAATGTTCCACCTTACACGCATCAATCATTGCGTCATCCTCATCCATCCCAAGCGCCTCCACAAGAAATCTCTGCATTACCAAACGCGTAGATTCCGTGTCAGTGACGACCTTGATTCCTTTTTCGGTCAACTCAAGAAATCTATTGTGGTCTTCCCCAACGTAGCCACGCTCTTTTAACAACTTCATCGCTGTGGACACACTTCCTTTGGTGATATTTAAATGTTTGGCAATATCTGAAACTCTCGCATAACCCGTCTCTTTACGCAATGAGTGTATAGCCATCAAGTGGTGAGCGGCACTATGGCTTAATTCATTTTCTTCGTATGCTCTCCAAACTTCCTCAAACATTGTTCTTCAACCTCCTTAGTTTGAACTCATACCAAATCAGCCCAAACGTTTTAGTAAGTCTACGCAACGATTTGAATATCCCCACTCATTATCGTACCAACCTAATATCTTTACCATATTGCCTTCGACCACATTTGTCGATTGTGCATCAAAAATACAGGAGTGTGGATTTCCAATGATATCAGCAAGCACTAACGGATCTTCAGAATACTCTAATATTCCCTGTAATGAATTTTCTGCCGACTCCTTGAATGCCATATTTATATCGTCAACAGTTACATCTTTTTCAAGAATGGCCGTGAAATCCGTGAGAGATCCATCCGGAGTCGGTACACGTACAGATAATCCATCTAGTTTGCCTGCTAAATCTGGAAGGACTTTACCAACTGCTGCGGCTGCGCCAGTGGTAGTCGGAATCATTGATACCGCTGCCGAACGCGCACGTCTCAGGTCCTTGTGCGGAAGATCTAAGATTCGCTGATCGTTGGTATAGGAATGAATCGTATTCATCATTCCTTTCACAATTCCAAAATGTTCGTGTAAAACTTTTGCCATCGGGGCTAAACAATTTGTAGTACACGAGGCGTTCGATAGAATCGTGTGTCCCGAATCTATCTCCTGATCGTTAACTCCCAGTACTACAGTTAAATCTTCTCCCTTTGCGGGCTGTGAAATAACAACTTTTTTGGCGCCAGCTTGAATATGGGCTTCGGCTTGTGCTCTTTCAGAGAAAAGGCCGGTGGACTCCAAAACCAAATCCGCACCCATATTTCCCCATGGTAGTTTTGCAGGATCACGTTCGGCTATGATACGAATACGTTTCCCGTTGACAATAAGGTCATCACCATCTACTCCAACTTCACCATTAAAACGACCATGGGTTGAGTCAAACTTGAGTAAATGAGCAAGAGTTTGAGCGTCTGTAAGATCATTGATTGCTTTGACTTCTATGCCGCCCTGTTCACATGCAGCCCGAAACACAAGGCGTCCTATACGACCAAACCCGTTAATACCTACAGGTACATCCGACATTTTTATTTTGTTTCCTCTCTTGATTCGAGTAAATATTGGCTGCCTATAGAAGCATGGAGATCAAACAACATCGCTTTACAGCCCGACCATTTATCCTAAATTGTTCTTAACAGAAGATACGTGACTCACTACCGCATGGCGGTGTGCTGAAAATCAAATATACGCCTATATACTATATATATAATACTACGACGACGTTCGGTTTGCAACAGTAGCCTAGATGTGAACCATTACGTTAACCAAGACTACCGCCGGATTTTGACCTTGCTATGATAAAAACCCTACAACTAATTGAAAAAAGTCTCGAGCGATCAATTGAAGAGCTAATCGAATTTGTTCGCATACCCAGCATCAGTGCCGGCGCAAACCGTGATGAGCCAGTCGAAATTGAAAAGGCAGCTGACTTTCTAGTCAACCAGTTTACACGTTCCAATTTTACTGCCGATAAAATCCGAATGGGAGCTTCAACTAATCCAATCGTCATAGCGCGGGGGCCCCAGTTCAGCAGCAACAAACCAACTGTTCTTTTTTACGGTCATTACGATGTTCAGGGAGTGGATAATCCACGTGAAGCCTGGCTAAACGATCCATTTGAGGGGCATATGCTGGATGGGCAGCTTATTGCTCGGGGTGCCAGCGACAATAAGGGTCCGACATTTGCAAACGTTAAGGCTGCCGAACTAACGTTAAAATCCACTAACGAACTACCTTATAATATTGTTTTCGTAATCGAGGGAGAAGAAGAATGCGGAAGTGGTGCCCTCGAGGCCTTCATTAAAGGCGGAGGCCTAAATGAATACGGACCCTTTATTTGTACCGTAATTTCTGATACAAGCATGTATGGCCCTAATCAACCGTCCCTTACAATCGGCCTTCGTGGTATCTCATATATGGAGTTAACGATAACAGGTCCCTCTCAAGACGTCCACTCAGGATTATTTGGAGGCATCATTCATAACCCTAATACGGTGCTCATTCATGCTTTAGCGAATCTCATAGACGAATCGGGCAGAATAACAGTCCCCGGGTTTTACGACGGGATAATTGATATTTCAGACCGAGAAAAAGAGCTTTACGTGAGCCTCAGTCCTGATGAGGACGCATATTGTCGGGAACTAGGCGTGAGTGCGCTAAGACGATCGCCCGATTTCACCTTACTCGAACAACGTTGGACCCGACCCACTTTAGATATCAATTATATCAGTGGAGGAAGCCCGCGCACTGTTATCCCTGCAGATGCGAAAGGTGCCATCTCCGCACGGCTCGTTCCGGGCCAAGATCCTTTGCGTATAGAAAATTTGTTAAAAGATCAGATCCGCAAAGCAATTCCCGCGGGAACTACGTTAGCATTTTCCAAAGAACACAAATCTCCTGCCTATTTCCTAACTGAGAGCCATCCGCTCGTTCAACCAGCTCTCGAGGCTATCCGCAAAGGTTTTAATACTGAACCTATTTTAACAAGAGAGGGAGGATCTATTCCCATCGTAACAGATATAGCAACGTACACCCAAGCACCTGTTCTTCTTGTAGGTTTCGGACAGATCACCGACAATTGGCACGGGCCAAACGAAAAATTCTCCTTAGAAGACTTCCACAGAGGTATGCGAACGTCAGCAGCTTTACTTCACGAGCTCAAACAATATACAACCTCAAGTCCCCTTAAAAATGGATCATAATCGTTTGCAAATCGATACAGAGTCTCTTAAACAATTTTCTAATGTTGGATACACAAGCATACCCTCATTCTTCGACCAAGACGAGATTAGAGCCCTACAAAAAGAAGTTGAAAGATTTAAAAAAATGGGGTTGATTCAAAATGTGGCTACCGATGGCGACGGAGAAACACCATCTACCAACAAGGCAAATCTACAACTCATACCGCTACACGATAAAAGCAAACTGATTCGAGCTTTACCCTTCGAGAACAAAGTAGTTGGTGCCATAACACAATTAATCGGACAGCCTGCCGTCTTACATCTAGACCAAATGTTCTTGAAACCCGGAAAGCACGGTATCGGAACCTCCTGGCACCAGGATAACGCCTATTTTAAAATCGGAAACCCATTGGGAGGAACAGCCATGTGGGTTGCAATACACGACGCAAACATATCAAACGGCACGATTTGTGTAATCCCTGGTTCGCATAGGGAAAAATATGAACACTTCCGGGATCCAAATTCCAATCATCACATACGCTGCCAAGTGCCCGAAAAAGAAGCTGTCCCAATAGAGCTGAACGCAGGGGGCGTGGCTTTTTTTTGCTACGGTACGGCTCACTGCACCACTAGGAACAACACTGATTTTGAACGTGCAGGTATGGCCTTCCACTTCCTGCGTAGCGATTCGGCTACGGCGTCACAAATGCAAGACGGCAAACCATTAATCTCGGGCTCCAGCTGCAGCTTCGGAAAAAACGAATATGGCACGAGCCAACAAGGAAGATGGCGTAAAGAAGTCGAAAACATCCTGATTAAATAGAAGTGTAAAAAGATACTGGTTTAATCAAATCGTTAACCACCTCAATATCCGAACAAAAGAGCGGGAGCACTGGGAGCATTTTAGCGAGACCCGAAATCCCCGGCGGGATCGGGAGCACCGGAGCACCCTACATAAACAGTATAAAACTAATTTAGCTTGAGCCTTAACTCCACTCTTCGCAACCGGAAAAAGCCATATGTTTTTTTGGATCGAATCGTGGGTAATCAAGGTATTGGTTTACACCCTCTACCGGATTTCCTCGCAACAAAAATGCGCTTGGCCACTTGTCATCACTGAGTATTCGCGTACTAGTGGGTATATAACGAATAGTTAGTCCACAACGCCTTCGATCAGAATTGTTGGGATTGGAACCATGAACAATGTTAGGATGGTGAACCGAAACACTACCAACCGTCAGCTCGATATCAACAGCATCCTCTTCGTTTACAAATTCTGGATCTATCCGGGAATTTAGTACATTGTCCTCCTCCGTATGCCTCTTCATCTCATGCAATTCCATATTCTGCGTGCGCGGAATTACCCTCATGCAGCCATTTTCTTGTAAAGAGTCATCCACGGCAAGCCACAGAGTAACAACTTCCATGGGATCCAATGGCCAATAGGACCCATCTTGATGCCATAAGACCGGTTGGCCATCGGTTGGTGGCTTGGAAATATAATGAGACGCAAATAAAGCTATATTTGGCCCAATAAATTCTTCAGCAATATCCAATAAACGGTCATCGCTTATCAAGCGAACCCAAAATGGGTCATCTGTCATCAGATTATTATGCAATTGCTCCGGACGGAGATCAGGGTTTTGCTCAAGTAACCAATCGACGTGGTCGCTGGCCTCAGCGATTAGTTCTCTATCAATTACATCATTATAAATAGCGTATCCTTCACGGTCGTATTGAGCTCTTAAAAAAGATTTGTCGGACATAAAATTTTAGCCTTCTAAGATTGCGAGCAATTTCATAAAATCTATTGCACCCAATAAAGTTGTTATCCCAGCCAAAGCTGTCAAATGTGAAGGACCGAGACGAAACTACATCGTACAATTAAAATTGATCGTGGTTCAAATTTTTTTTTATTTTAACTAGTAAAAACTACGCAAAAGATTGGAGACCTCCATGAAATCCCGCCCGCGTATAGCTGCGTTAGTTTCAATCTATCACCGCTATGCACATGCTCAACACATCGTAGATCGGTTTTTAGAAGGTTATGGATGGAATGGAAAACACCATCGTCCTGAAATGGACATTGTATCCCTTTACGTAGACCAGATTACCCCTAAACCCCTGAACCCAGAACAGGGAAAGCAATACGACCTAAGCCAGGATCGTGTTGAACGGTTTCCAAAGCTTAACAGATATCCGACTATTGCAGACGCATTGACATGCGGAACCAAAACCCTTGCTGTAGATGGGGTGCTGATTATTGCCGAACATGGTAATTATCCAGTGAATGAGAAAGGGCAAACACTGTGGCCTCGGTATGAGTTTTTCAAACAAATGCTTTCTGTTTTCCGTGTTTCCGGAAAATCTGTCCCCGTATTCAACGACAAACACCTGTCATGGAATTGGGATTGGGCAAAAGAAATGTATGACGCATCCGTCGAATTTGATTTTCCCTTTATGGCGGGCTCCTCCTTGCCTGTCACATGGCGGACCCCAAATATAGAACTACCATCTCAGTCAAGAGTAAATGAAGCAATGTGTGTTGGTTGTGGCTGGAGCGATGGGGGAGATCTACATGGTTTCGAAACCATTCAAAGTATGGTTGAGCGAAGAGAGGGGGGAGAGACCGGCGTTGAATGGATTGAGGCATTTCAAGGCGAGCGATTCTGGAAAGCCCTTAGTGAGGNGCAATGGTCAAGATCGCTCTTTGATGCCTGTCTTAGTCGAGGTCATGAGCTAACTCCTGCACGCGCTGGATTCAACCATACTTTTCCTACAATTGATGAAATGAAACATTTGGTAAGTGACCCATGGGCCTATCAATACCAGCATACAGACGGTCTCATCTGTACAATGATTGCAATGAATGGATTATTTGGAGGAAGCTGGGCCTTTTCGGCCGACATAGAGGGAAAAGACGACCCACTCTCCACGTATATGTATCTGCCGATGCCTCCGGGACATACAACTTTGGCAAATTTTTTCTCTCCACAGGTAAATAACATAGAAGAAATGTTTTTGACGGGTGANGCTTCCTACCCAATCGAAAGGACTTTGCTAACAACAGGCTTAACAATAGCGGGTGTGGAGAGCATTCACAATAATCAGTCTCGCATTCAAACACCACACTTATCGATCTCTTATCAGCCAAATCCAAAGTCAACCTACTGGCATACTTAGGGTTGACATCTATAAAAATTTATTTGTTAGGTTTGGTGATCCAAATCACATCGGGGCTTCGCATATATAAATAATTTTACCTTGACCAACAATTTAATATGAGTTTTTATAAAGTAATGGCAGACATATCTGGAAAGCAGTTAGCATGACTNATAGTCCCTTAACAAGAAAAGTTAGCAATTAAAATTCTACGGAGATTTCGATGAGCCAAAAGTCAAAGCATCCGACCTTCATGTCGGCACAAATAACAATGATGATATCCGTAATTTTGCTTTCGGTAGGCCAAATTCAGGCAAATGACGCGTATACCGTAGCTACCATCAATGTCCCTATTGAGCTCAGTGGCTTGCACCCTCACACGTGCGGTGTTTCAGGCAGGCTATACTTATACAAAACTGAAGCGTCATTAACTGCTGACTTGGATCAGGGTAATTGGGTCAGAGAGGACAGCCCAAGGGCTGCCTCGGTGGATGCTTACAATCCCGGAACGTTCGATGGATATGACGGCAATAATCTGGATCAATCGTGCTCAAATAAAGGTTCGTTGTGCTTAACTTGTTCGAGTACTGACGGCGTGCCCGGTATCGACGCGTGTGGCACGACCGGCGAGCTGATATTCAAAATTGAGACTGAAGAGTACAATGAAGACGGTTCACAGCTTACTTTTGATGATCTGGGTGTGACACACTATCGGATAATGCCTATTTTGAGGCGGATGACAAAATGGCCTAATGGAACGAACAAACAACCAGTNAATCAGTCCTATGAAGTCGGAGATGATTGCGCGGGTGAGTATGGTTATGATTGCGTGAGCAATACCAATGCCGCCTGGCCGGAAGGTCTTTACGGTCCAATTTCTGATCTTGTAGCAGGGGAATAAGACCCTTGGTGAAAAAACATAACTTCACCCATGCGTGCACCGCCTTCTTAGTGTGCCTACTACTTACCCTTGTGGGCGCTGGAACGTTGCCAGTTAATGCCCAAGATGGCGAACCCATCGTGCTGACAACGCCAACAGTGATCATTGAGGGACCATACGGCATAGAGGAAGAGGTGCCGGAGCCANTAGAGGAAGAGGCGCCGGAGCCAATAGAGCCCATCGTGCTGACAACGCCAACAGTGATCATTGAGGGACCATACGGCATAGAGGAAGAGGTGCCGGAGCC